>JBPCVB010000229.1:0-4768 GCA_051010855.1 Pirellulaceae bacterium
GTGTTTGAGTACCAGGGGAGCCTCGGTAGCGCCAAAAATTTGCACCGAAGGTCCGCGTAACGTGCCACTCAGGTAAAACGGCAGGGCGCCCAGCAACGTTGCCAGAATCCAGCTCAGTCCGACAACCGCCATCGCCTCCTTGCGGTAAAGTTTGCCGGTTGCATTACGACCAAGTCGATACAGGACGATGGCCGTGACCACGCAGACCCCCATACTGATCAACAAGGCCGTGAAACCGGCGCGCTCAAATTGTTCGGTGTGTCGGCCGACGCCGGGAATGGCCCAGGGAAGACTGAACGCCATGAAGCCGCCAATCAAGCCAGCGAGAATTCCCAGCAGTTTTGCCAACAAGCGAATATTCATTTACACTTCGCCAACGTTTTCGCGGACAATTCCAGATTCTAGTTCACCGGGCACCCGTTTTGGGGCAAACGCGGTATGACGGCTCCGCCTCCTTTGCCAAGTTCGGCGATTTTGAATCGCCAGTTTTACGAAAAACCCGCCGATCAGCTTGCGCCGGCCCTGTTGGGCGCTTTATTGGTGTCCCGTAGTCAGGGCCAGCTAACCAGCGGCTGGATCGTGGAAACCGAAGCCTACTTGCCAATGGGCGATTCTGCCTGCCACGCGGTCCGTGGTGAGACACGTAGCAATCAGTCGATGTTTGGCGTCGCGGGTCTGGGCTATGTGTATCCGATTCACGCCAAGCATTGTTTCAATGTTGTCGCTGGCGTGCATGGAGAGGGCACAGCCGTCCTGATTCGGGCGCTGCAACCATGCGATGGAATCAAGCTTATGATGCGTCGCCGGCAGACGGCCCGACCCCTGAATCTTTGTCGTGGTCCGGCACGATTATGTCAGGCCCTGGGGATTGATCGCAGTCACGATGGGCACGATCTGACGTCGGGCGAGCCGATGTGGATTCAGCGGCCAGCCCGCGGCACATTTGCTTATGACCAAATCAGGACTACGGAACGAATTGGCGTGACATCGGCCGAAGAATTGCAATTGCGTTTTGTTGTGGCGGATTGCCGCTACGTCAGCGGGCCAGCGAGAATGCGCTAAGCCTCGCCCTCCCGGGAAACCAGGTTAATCGGCCGGGCTGTCAGGCTCGTCGTGTGAGTCTGGCGGTTTGGTAAACCAGCGGTCGCCCACGTTCGAGGCGATCACGATACATACAGGTGACAGGATCAACAGCGCCATCATCAGCCACTTCGGCATCTGGTCATTGGTGATCGAGATTTGCAACCAGGTCACGATACACACGATCGCCAGAAAAATCCCGTGACCCGCTTTGGAAAACGGAGCCCAAAAGGCGACTTGCAAACCGATGAACAGCGACAGGACAACAGCCAGAGCAACTAACCACAGACACATCTCAAGCGGGAAAAACAACTCAGGGCTATTCTCCCAGGCTTCGGTAAACCGGTCCTTTTCCTGTTCGTTTTTCGGCGTCCACAGTTCGAATACCCTCGGAAACCGCAGCCAGGCAATAAACAACATGCCCATCAGCACGCCCAGATACAGCATCACATAGTGGAACGTGATGACAAAAAAGCTGCGCAAAAAATGCGCCGGATCGACGTAGCGGGACTCATTCATCCCCCTAGTTTATCGAATCAGGCTGTTATTCGCACGGCCGGCTGTCGCAGCGGCTGGCGCGTCGACGCGTTGAAAAACAAAAACCGGATTACAATCGGCCAGCGATTCCGATGTTGGCGCCACCATAATCGCCACTTGTCCGTCCATTTCAAACTGGTAACGGACGCGTTTGGTTTCCGTGCCGCCGTTGGGCGCAGGCTCGGTAGTTTCCAACACGATAGCATTGGGCAGAACCTCGATCGCCTTCCAGGTGCCTCGGGTGTTGTCACGCAGTGCTTCCTGACCGGCGGGCTGGATCTCGATTTCCAGCTCCATGGTGCCGTTGTCGGAAAACACGACGCCAATTTCCGTGCTCTGAAAAATCTGCGCCGTTATCTGTACCCGCTCGCGTGCCGCGGCATCGGTGATCGATTCCAGCTTGCGGTTCAGGAGTTTCGTGTTCAGACGGGCGCGACCGTACCACGTTCCGATAATCAACTGCGTACTGTCAGGCTTCTGCAAACTGGCGGTCGCTGGAGGCGTTTCCTCCGGCTCGGTTGTGCCGGAATTTTCAGCGACCGGCGACTGGCCACAACCGGCCAGGCAACAAATCCATAACATCGCGACCAGCAAAGCGCCGTGTTTCACATCCATGCGAATCACTCCAGGGTATTGGTGAGGATTGCCGTTCCAGCCAGTCTACTGGCGGCGGCGAAACTGTAATTCAGTTTGCAGCACGTCGATATTGGGTGGAATCAGCTGTATCGTATCGTCATCGATAAAACGAATTCTGGTTTCGGTGGTATCGTCGAAGATTTCACAACGAATCGTCAACACGGATGTTTGGTTATTCCACGACAACGTTGACCACTGACCCGTTTTGGGTTTGCCAGTGGAGGCCATGGGAAAGTCCGTGAAGGTTTCCAACGTACCGTTGCCATGAAATACCAGCGACATCGTTCCTGTGATTTCTCCATCTGCCAGCGAGTCGAACATGCTGGCAGCATTGGATGCCGCGTCATCGGAGGCGGTTTGATCGGGAGGCAGCAGATCCCAGCGACCCGCCAGTTTGCGTGCCCCCGCGTTTTGACAACCGGTAACCAGCACGACAATTGCCAGCAAAAATAGTGCGCGCATTGAATTCATGTCAGCGGCCTGGTGGGGATCAAATTCAGTCAAACTTTGTCGGTTGTAACGATTTTCCTGATTGTAGCGGGGCGGGCTTCCGATACTCAATCCAGATTACCGTTATGTAATACCACGATCAGGGAGCGATTGGATGTTCCGATATTTACTGGCCACAATCATTCTGGGCGCGACGCTGTCGCTGTCCGGCTGCGTAACTGGCCCCGTCGGCTGCGGCGACTATTGCGGAAGTGGCTGCGGCGACTATTGCGGAGGTGGCTGTGGCGACTATTGCTACGACGGATGTCACCCACCGCACGCGCACTATGGTGGACCACTGGACTGTGTGCGGGAATGGCGACGCAATCTGACATGTGGTTCCGGCTGTTGCGAAGTCTACCATGATGAATGGTGCTCGACGCCACCGGATTGCTGCGATCCCTGCTGTTTCGATTATCCGGCCCATCATCCAATACTGGAGTGTTGTGGTTGTGGAGTTCCGGGTTGCCAGGGCGGCTGCAGCGTTCAACCGATACGCAGGATGTGCTCGTTCGTAGGTTCCCTGTACGGTCGTCGTTTCTGCGAAGGATGCGGTCACGGCTTTTCCGACTGCTGCTGCGAAGATCCTTATTCCAGTTATGGCAGCGGCTGCGATTGCTGTGGTGATTGCGGCGGTGGCGGATGTGCAGAACCGTACCCGGTTGCGCCTCAGAATGTTCCCCAGCCATACGGTGGTTTGGAAGAAATCGGTGCGTATGAGAGCGGCGGTTCATGTGCCAACGGCAGTTGCAATCTCGCCAGCCGCGGACGCGCTGTCCGTTCACCAAACACGTCGGTTGCTCGCCAGCAGATGTTGCAACGGCGAACCGCTACGGCTGCCGGGGCACCTGTCGCAGGTACGGCGACTGCAACGGTACAGCCACAGTCGGCACCTTCGAAATTCTATCGGCAAGCCAGTCGCATTCCGCAACAAAGGCAACAACCATCTTCGTTCCAACGTTAATGAACTAAAGAAAACGAGATGGATCACAACCACATTGCCGAATCTGGCAATGTGGTTGTTTTTTTTGCGTGTTTACCCGGGAGGCCACAGCAACTTGCGACCGGCCAGAATGTGAAAGTGCAAATGGTCGACGGTTTGGCCGGCTGCTGCGCCGCAATTGGTCACTACCCGGTAACCATCGTCAATGCCCAGGTCGCGAGTCAACTGGCGAATCACCAGCATCATGTGGCCAAGCAACTCGCCGTCGGAATCTGACAGTTCGTCGAGGCTGCGGATTTCCTGTTTTGGAATCACCAGCACATGAGTGGGTGCCTGGGGAGCAATGTCACGAAAGGCCAGACACTGATCATCTTCGTAGATAATGTCTGCCGGAATTTCCCGATCAATGATCCGTTTGAAGATCGTTTTTTCGTCCACGTTCACCGCATTCTCTCCGAAGACTGCGTTGTCCCTTAGCGTCACCGCAAGTCATCGGCGCTACCCAGGGTTATCGGGTAATGGTGACCTGCGAACCATGGGAAAGGATACCAAATACATCCTGCGCGTCGCGGCTGCCCAGGCGAATTGAGCCGCGGCGATCGCCAGGACCGTTTTGCGGATTCGATTCATGGATCCCCAGGTTCTCATTCAGCTCAATCCAGAAACGACCATAGGGGTTATTACCTGCACCGGCAGCAATTGTCTGACCCGCCGGATCGGTGTACTCCTTGCCCGACTGTTTTTGTTGCACGACAAACTGGCCATGCTCGACGCCACCACCATCTTCGCCCAAATCCACGGGGAAACGCCCGGCGTACATCCCGGACAGGAATAACGTCAGTTCCTGCCGGTCAATATTGACGACGGCATTGAACGGACCCTGGATAACCTTCAGCTCAGTTCCCGGAACCAGGTTGGCGGGATCACCGATTTTGCTGCTGTTTACGTTGTAAATCAGTTGCGCAGGAACTTGCCACTGGGCGGCCAGTGATTCCAGCGTGTCGCTTCCGCTAACCACATATGGACGCGTTTGCAGATGATGTTCGGTCGAGTAAATCACCTTGCCAGCCAGCAAGTCAAGCC
>JBPCVB010000230.1:0-3717 GCA_051010855.1 Pirellulaceae bacterium
TGATTCAGGGCGCAACCGCTGGCCGACACCAGCAACAATCCGATCATGGCATGAATCAGTTTCCATCCCGTGCCGGCCACCGCATCGGAAAGCGAAACCAGGCCTGCGACGGCTACGGTGAACAAAACCATGACTGAAATTCGCGGCTTGGCCAATTCAACAAACGAACGCAATACACCTGCATCACTGGCGGCGGTATCGTCGGAAGTTGGAATGGCGTTGGTGCTCACGCGTTTTCTCCAGCGGCAATAATGCCTGGAAATCGCCAGTTGGTTTTCGGGTATCAGCGTCTCATATCGAACCCACAGCATAATCGATGGGCAGCGAACGATCGAGTGTTGTTGTCGTTTGGCAAACGTGACGCAGGGTACGGTTTTGGCAATCGGCGCCGCTTGTCACGGTCATTCGGCCACTTCGGGTTTCGGTGGGTCGGTCGATTCTGTCGGACTGACCTGGGGCCAGAAGTCGGTATCCATTTGGGGATGACTGTATTCGTAAGGTCCGCGTTGCACCGTGGGTATCGAATCGAAGTTTCCGTGCGGCGGTGGTGAATCGGTAAACCACTCCAGTGTATTGGCCTGCCACAGGTTTCCCTGGGCCCGCTTGCCGGCCCGCATGCTGAAGAAAAAATTGACGACGAAAATCAATTGACTCAAAGCCAACGCAAAAGCGCACCAGGTGATCATACGGTTCAGGGACAGCAAATCGGCGAACTGGCCCGTGAAATAGGGGTCAGCGGATCGCCGTGGGAATCCTCGCCAGCCCAGAATATGCATCGGGAAGAAGGTTCCGTTGAGAAACACGAAAGTTAACAGGAAATGCGTCTTGCCCAGCCACTCGTTCATCTGGCGTCCAAACATCTTGGGAAACCAGTAATAAATCGCCGCAAACACACCCATGATCGTGCCGGCAAACAATACGTAATGGAAATGAGCCACGATGTAGTAGGTGTCATGGACAAACTCGTCGACCGTGTTGGCTGCCATCAGGATGCCCGACAATCCACCCAGAATGAACATCGATACAAACGAAATTGCAAACAGCATCGGCGTGGTGAAATGTATCCGTCCGCCCCACAACGTGGCCAGCCAATTGAATACTTTCACACTGCTGGGCAAGGCAATCAACATGGTGGAGATCATGAACACGGTGCCCATAAACGGATGCATGCCCGACACAAACATGTGATGGCCCCAAACGATAAATCCCAATCCAGCGATAGCGCACATTGAATAGACCATCGGCCGATATCCAAACAGTGGCCTGCGGGCAAAACAACTGATGATGTCCGACACCATCCCCATCGCGGGCAGGATCATGATGTATACGGCCGGATGGGAATAAAACCAAAACAGGTGTTGCCATAATAATGGTTGACCCACGGTGCCAACCGTTTCGACGTTGTTGATGACCAGGTCGCCCGGCACAAAAAAACCTGTTCCCAGGTGGCGATCCATCAATTGCATCACCAGAGCAACGGTCAAGACCGGCAAGGCCAGGGCTTGCAAAATCGCGGTGATAAACAACCCCCAGATGGTCATGGGTAGCCGGAACATACTCATGCCCGGTGCACGCAAGAACAATACCGTCGAGATGTAATTGATGGAGCCAAGGATGCTGGAGATACCAACGCATAACAGACTCAACAGCCACAGTGACTGAGCCCAGCCGCTACCGGGTGCTGCCTCCCAAACCGTGGCCAGAGGCGGATAGGCCGTCCAGCCAGCGGCGGGGCCATAACCCGGTGCAAAAAATGCCAATGTCAAGAACGCAAAGGCTGGCCACATCATCCAGTAGCTCAACATGTTCAGCCTGGGAAAGGCCATATCGTGTGCGCCGATCATCAAGGGGATCAGATAGTTGCCGAACGCGCCCAGCAAGATGGGGATCACCACGAAGAAGATCATGATGGTGCCATGCATCGTGAACAACATGGTATAAAACTCGGGCGAGATCTGTCCGCCTTCGCTTTCGAACAGCCAGGCACCGAGGATCGGGATTTCGGTCCATGGCCATGCCAGTTGCCAGCGTATTGCCATCGCCAACAAGCCACCGATCGCCATCCAGATCAAAGAGGAAAACAGAAACTGCATCCCGATCATCTTGTGGTCGGTGGAAAAGATGTACCGACGCACAAACCCGGGGCGTCCGTGTTCGACATCGGCAAGCGATTCGGGATGTCGTTGGTGGTCTTTCATCGGGTCTTGTTTAGTATCCGCGGTTTCTGATTTGAGTTTGAATCCAGGTGTCATACGCGCTTCTTGACATCGTCCGCAGGCGGGCACTCATGCGAAAATGGCCCCAGCCGCAAAGTTCCATGCAATTGATTTCCCAGTCGCCATCGCGATTGATGGTAAACCAGATGCGCGGCGACAGACCTGGCACGATGTCCTGTTTTAGCCGCAACTTGTTGATCGCAAAGCTGTGAATGACGTCTTCGGAACGCAGTTCCAGTACGATTTCTTCATTGGAAGGCAGAACGAGCAGGTTTTCGGATACGAAGTCGTCGCGGGTGTCCAGTTGCCCGTCAAATCCGGGATAGATAAATCGCCAGCCGAACTGGTAAGCGATGACACGCACGGTCGGGTCTTCCACGTAGGAAGGGTCGTCGCCGGCGGCCAGAAATGCGGGATGCTTTTCCTTGTTGGCTTGCCAGAAAGGCAGTTGATGCAAGGCCAGGAAGACCAGGATCGCTGCCGGTATGGCGGTCCACAACAGCTCCAGCCAGATCACGTTGCTGCGGTAGCTGGCCGTCGACCGGTTCGTTGAACGGAACCGGTACAAACTAAAGGCCAGCACCAGTCCGGTCCCGGCAAACACGACTCCCAGAATCACATGGATCAAATTGAACAGATAGTCGATGCCTGCGGTCCGCGGTCCAATCGATTCAGGCAGCCACGCGTCCTCAAAGCCGATGTCAAAGGCAGCGCCCAGCACGATTGCCAGACCCAATACGGGCACCGCCAGAAACAGAAGACTCCAAATACGATCCAACGCTATTTCCTCACCGGTCTTCTGTGGCTTTTTCGAAGGGAAGTTCCAGCAGATGGGCTACGATGGCCCAAATCTCGTCGTCGCTCAATGCGGGTGCCGCCGGCATGTTTGTGCCTTCAATGCCAGCCTTGATGCGACGATACAGATCATCGGGGTGGCTGCCGCCGCGAAAAACCGTGTTTCGCAGATTGCGCGGACGAATCCTGCGGGGTTTCATCGCACCGGCATCGATATATTGCTGCACCTTTTTGCGGTTGTTGGGATCGACGTTGCCTCGTTTGAGCCATTCGTTGGTCCAGTCGTCGAAGTTCTCGGTTTGGCCATCGCCGACACCGGTTTCGCCATGGCACTGGACACAATTGGCTTTGCCAGAAAACAACACCTGTCCATAGTAGGACAGGCGTCCGCGGGCGGAGGAAAAGTTGCGGGGGAATCCTGCGATGGGAACGATCTGGGATTCCGCCTGGCTCCATTTGCGGATAATGGAATCCACTTTTTCCATCACCAGTTCCAGGGCATAGTCGTAGTCGTCGGGGTTGTCCGGGTCTTTGGCTGGCAGCAATTCTTCACCATCTTCCAGACGGGTCAACTCTTCCAGCAAAACGCGTTCGACCTGGCCGCGAATGCTGAGGTATTTGACATAATCGACTAACGCATCAATCTCGCCGTCCGTTAGCAAGGCAAACGAGGGCATGGCGGTGCCGGCGATACCGCGATGCAGAA
>JBPCVB010000231.1:0-8723 GCA_051010855.1 Pirellulaceae bacterium
TGAACAACGATCCGGCAGATGACGAAGCGCTGTTTGCTGGCCGCACCCGGCAATATTACGGACGTTGGGATTACAAGTACGCCAAGGCAGCCGAGATGGGAGCGGTGGGCGCATTGATCATTCACACGACTCCATCAGCAGGTTATCCATGGCAGGTCGTGCAAACTTCATGGACTGGCGAACAAATGGCACTGGGCGGTGTGACTGGCGGACGATTGCCAATGGAAGGCTGGTTGACGGAAGATGCGTCGCGTCGACTTGTGGAAATGTCAGGACACAACCTCGACGACCTGCGGACCGCAGCCGAAAGTCGCGACTTTCGCCCCGTCTCGCTGGGAACCACGATGTCCATCGATATGAATTGCCGGGTGCGCGAACGCACGACGGGCAATGTGCTGGGACTGTTGCCAGGCAGTGATCCTGAACTTGCCGACCAGTGGCTCGTCTTCACGGCTCACCACGATCACATCGGGTTAGCCGAAGCGCGAGATGAACGCGGTGACAATATCTATAACGGTGCCGTCGACAATGCATCGGGCGTTGGTGTATTGCTGGCGATCGCGCGGGCCATGAAAAGTCTACCCGAGGATGAAAGGCCCAAACGCTCGATTCTGTTTGCGTCGGTCGGTGCTGAAGAGCAAGGGCTGCTGGGTTCGGAGTACCTGGCCCAAAACCCGCCTGTGCCGGCTGGCAAACTCGCTGCCGTCTTGAATATGGATGGCATCAATATCCTCGGCCCCACCAGGGATGTCGTGGTCATCGGGCGTGGCAAATCGGATATGGACCAGATTGTCGATCGTATGGCCGAATGGCAGGGCCGCGAAGTTTTCGGTGACCAGTTTCCGGATCGCGGTTATTACTATCGCTCGGATCAATTCAGCCTGGCCAAGGTTGGCGTGCCGGGCGTTTACCTCGGTTCCGGTGTGCTGGTGATTGGCAAGCCACCTGAATGGGGCAAGCAGCAATTGCGTGAATGGACTGAAAACATCTACCACCAGACCAGCGACGAATACCGCGATGACTGGAATCTTGGCGGCGCCATCCAGGACGCGCACTTGTTGTTCCATGTCGGATTGCAGGCTGCCAATCAACCCGCCCTGCCCGCCTGGAATACCGGTGATGAATTTGAGGCGGCGCGGCTGGACGCGCTTCGTGAACTGGAATTGCGTTCCATCGAAGAACGCAAGTAAACCGGCTGATAGCAGGACCGTCGTTTCAAAAAAAACAGTCGTTACGCGGCCTGTGTAAAAACCGGATTGACGATGTCCTGACAGGCTGCTAACTCGCTGGACAGTATCGACACAAATCCGTCGGCGTTCTGTCCAATGACCGTTAGTCTTCAAAATTGTCTTGCGTTGCTCGGGATCGCTCTGGCGTTGACACTCGTCAGTGCAACAAGCTACGCGCAGAACTACGTTCCCGCGGTGCCGGGGCAAGTGATGGCACCAGGCTTGCCACAGGTCACAGGCCCCTACACCACTCAACAGGTTGTTGGTGGTGTTAGTCCAACGAATCAAGTATTTCAGTCGCCGCAGTTTATCAACCCACCTGTGCAGCAAATTTATCCGGCGTCCCCGCTTTATGTTCCTCAAGCCCAGTTTGCGCCAATGGCGGGCAAGAGGTTCTATTTTACTGCGGAACTGTTCATGCTGACTCGCACCAATCGCGCGGATCCCCAGTCAGTTGTGCTTGATAATCCCACTTTGAACGAACTGTTGAGTACCAGTGACTTGACGTTCCAATACGAGCCTGGGCTGCGAACGATACTCGGGTTTTCACTAGGCCAGTGCCGGTACGCCGAGCTACTCTATTTTGGCTTGCACAATTGGGACGACACGCAAGTCGTGGAAGGCAACGATAACCTGCGTATCCCGGGAAATCTGGCGTTGGCATCCACGGACTTTCTCGATGCCGACCGCATTCGAGTGGATTATTCCGGAGAGGTCCACAACATCGAGATCAATTATGTGGCCAGTTATCCGCTCGCATTTGTCGGCGGGTTTCGTTACATCATTTTCAATGAGTTTTTCGGCATTAACTCGCTGGATCTCGACTCGGGAACCAGCGACTATCTGATTAACACAACCAATGACCTGATAGGCGGCCAGCTTGGATTGCGATACGGACACTGTTGTGGCTGCTGGACCTTTGATGCAACTGGCAAAGTGGGTGCTTATTACAACAATGCCTCGCAAAACCAGACCGTCAACGACCTCGATAACGGATTCAACTTTCGCACGGCGAGGGGTGACGGCAGCACCACAGCGTGGACGGTTGATCTGGGTGCAAATGCTTCAATACTGCTTACGCAAAGTCTGGCGCTGCGGGGTGGATATCAGGCAATCTGGATCAATCGCGTTGCTTTGGCTCCCGACCAACTGGACTTCACGGATACTCCGACATCCGGGACAGGAATCAACATAAGCGGCAGCACGCTATTGCATGGATTCAACATCGGTCTTGAACTCCGCAACTAGCTGTTCATTTTTTTTACCGACCCTCGACTTCGCTACCAGACAGAGTGCAGTCGATCGATGGCTTCTTCGACTGCCGATGTGATAGCACCTGCGAGGCGACTGGACGCAATCCGTCCGGCCCATGCAACCAACACGAATGAAAAAACTGGATTGACGATGCACCGGCAGGCTGTTACCACCCGCCTGCATCGACGCAAATAGCAGATTTTTTTGATGGCCACATCCATGCGAATTCCCTTCCAGCTTCGAGTTACCTTGCTGGTAATCCTGTCCACCCTGTTGGGCGTGGTCGCATCAGCGTCGGCGCAGACGAATCCGAATTCCCAGGTCAATTCAGGCTGGCGGGACGGGCGATCACTTGCGCCGCCGGTTGTGTACACGGCTTCGGCCGTACCCTATGCGTCCGGCCAGGCTATTTCACCAGGCTATGCGGTGGCACCAGTCGTGGCCTTTGATCCTTACGCAACGCAAACCGCGCAGGCCGGCAGTTTTGTCCATGCCAACGCCTTGCCGGCCCCGGTTTATCAGGCGCAGGCTCCGGCGTATCAGGTGGCCCCGGTGCCGCAGCAATTGCCGCAAGTAGCGCCGGTATACGTACCGCAAACCAACCTTGTTCAACCCGGCATGTCGCCGTACCCGGGATGGGGCGGTGTCACGCCATATGGATTTAATTCCGCGGGGAACCTGTGGACCGTGCAGCTCAACGCGTTGTACATGAAACGCGGCAAGCCGGGCAGTTTTCCCCTGTTGGTCAATGGCGGGGGAATGACGCTGGTTAATGCCGATCAACTGGAATTCGACTACGAGTGGGGATTCGACGTCGGCATTTCAAGACGCATCAATAACAATCAGAACATAGAGCTCAAGTACTTTCAGATTCGTGACATGACGTCGACTTTCTCTTCGCCATTTGTCGCGGGCGATGCACTGGCTACGTCACCGCCAACTCCATTGTTCGTGGGACCGGCCGGTGCGACGATCGATTACCTGTACAACTCTTCGCTAAACAATTTTGAAATCAACTGGATCACCCGGACCGCCGCACCGCGATTTCGTGTGGGGCTCGGTTTCCGCTGGATCGAAGTCAGTGATAACCTGTTGCAGACGTTAACAGGGCCGGGACCGATGGTCAGCACGATGTTGACCGATACGAACAACCATCTGTATGGCCTGCAAATTATGGGCGATATGGCCCTGTTTAATTCGGGCAAGTTTGCAATGGTACCGTGGATCAAGGCCGGCATATTTGGCAACTTTTCAGACCAGGATACCACGTTCACCTCACCGGCGATTTTCAGTACGGCCAGCGGAACCAACGCCTCTTTTGTTGGTGAGACCGGCCTGCTGGGTGAGTTCCAGCTGGGGCCCCGTGTATCATTGGTTGGTGGTTATCAATTTCTGTATATGACAGGAATCACCCTGGCGGCTGACCAGTTACCCAACATGGGACCGGGCCTGGGTGGTTTCGTGCCGATCACGCTGGATCAAAGCGACATACTCTACCATGGCGCCATTTTCGGCATCGACATCCACTGGTAGCCGTTTCGACTCGGGGTGGCGGGCCGCAATACGGAATCCTTTTTGAACACGCTCGCTCCTGCTGATGCTGACTCAAAGGCCGTGCACCATCACCGGTCGGCCGACTGCGCACCCTGGTCACGCAGCCACAATACCAGTGATTCATGTTCACCCTTTGTAGCCACGTCCAACGGTGATGCCTTGTCCCATTCCGGTATCCAGTTCACATCGGCCCCACGGCCCAGCAAAAATTCGGCCGACGATTGCTGGCCAGCGGCGCTGGCGATCCAGAATGCGTAATTAACGTGGCCGGCATGCGGCGGGTCCCCCGCGGCGAACCGCACAGCCATTCGATCCATCATCCCCATTGCCGCTTCGTCCCCCAGGGACGTGACGGCTCCACCCTCGGCCAAATGCCGGGCAGCGTCCCATTGCCAGAACGCAATGGCATTGGAGAGCGGTGCGCCTCCATTGATCACCGAACCATCTGCTTCAATATCGGCACCTGCATCCAGCAAGGCATCGACAGCCGCGACATCATTGGAACTGGCTGCCCAGTGCAATGGCGTTTCGTTGTGTGGACCCACGAACCGGGCGTTGACATCGGCACCTGCACTGACCAGCACCCGGATTGTCTTTTCGACTTGCGGAAAATGGCCGGGCCAATCGGTGGCAATGTGGAGGAGTGACCGTTGGCAATCCTGCTCCGTATCATGAATTCGCGCTGTGGCAAGATCCGGGTATTTTTCCAGCATGCGTTGCAGCGACGTTGTGTCGCCCGCGCGGATGGCTTGTGAAGCCTGTTCAGCCAGCGGTGTGTTCGCAGGTTCCAGACGCATAACGGGGCTCCCTCCCTGCTATTTTTGATCACTCTTTTTTTGGCAGAACGATATCCGTCATGGTAACGGATCCTTCATGCGGGCCACCGCGCAGCTCGAACGCTACGCCAATGTAAAGCCAATACAGATTCTCCATACCCCGTGTACGGAATTCCTGCAGAAACGGTCTGAGGGGAACGGTTGCAGGAACCGGACCAGACGCATGAACAGCCTTCAGGCGTCTTCCACCACCGCGGCTTGCGCCATGATTTCCCATGTACAAATCCCAAACGGCTCCCTCGACCTCAATCGATCCGACGAGCTCATCGGCGGGCTCACCGGAATGTTCCAGGACGACATAGAATTCGTCGCCTTTACCATTATCCCAGCGTCCATCGGAACGCGTCGTCGTAAAACAATACACGCCTGAGAAATATGATCTTGATCGCGCCTCCATCTTGGCGACCATTCCAATCCGGATATGGGCGGGCACGTCGTCAACGCGCAGACCGGTGTCGTAATACACCTGGCTAATCGATCCGATTCCGTGGCCATGACCGGAGAAGGAATAGCGAATGACGTTCCCGCTGGTCGTGTATTCAAGGACGGGATTGGGGCCAGTCCAGTCCTTTCGCCACAGTTTGACTCGCAAGCCGTTGGAAAGGAACTCGTGCACATTGCGTGCGGTCGCCTCAATCCTTCCATCGAAATCCTGACCGCAAACGATACCGGGCAGAATCCACAGTACTACCAGCAGGCACGTTGCTGGCAGCCAACGCCGGACAATGGGCTGTTCCGACTTCGCATCACGCAGTTTTTCGCTCGACATATCCGGGCCCTGTGTTTTGAGGAAGCGTCAATCTTACGCGACGAGGCGGGCCCCGCCAGCAGGAAAAGCGACCTAAATCTCGAATACAAACAGCGATTTGTCAAAACGAATTTGCGGACCGTAGATTCCGTTTTCCGCGCGGCATCCGGCAGAAATCACCATGCTGACCTCCGCACGACGAGGCAAGCCAAGCAGTTTTTTAATGCGTGTTTCGTCGATTCCTTCCATCGGACAACTGTCAAAACCGTAAGCTCGCAGGGCCAACATCAGGTTTTCACACGCCAGTGCCACCGATTTATGAGCCCATACCCGCATGTCTGACTTTCCCGCCGGACCACGCGGCGATGGTTTGCGAATGGCGATAAGGTGCATCAACAGTTTTTTCAGCGGACCCAGCAGGTAAAAAGGTCCTTGCCGATAGGCCAGCGGCACCAGTTTGCGGTAATACATGATGGCCGACTCTGGCGCGCCCGATTCCGGGGATTCCAGCATCTCCAGCATTCGTTCCTGGTTGGCTTCCCAGGTATCCAGTCGCGCCACGCAAACGACCAGTTCCTGCGCCGTGGTGGCAGCTGGCTGACCCAGACACAAACGCGCCAACTCCTGTTTTTTTTCCGGATCGCGAACCCAGTAGAATTCCCAAGGTTGCAAGTTGGACGAGTTGGGAGCCAGCAGGGTCAGGTCCAGACACCGCCGCATGATCTCTTCCGGCACAGGATCATCGGTGAAGACGCGAGTGCTGCGACGCGACCGAACCACTTTTTCGAACTCAGCCGGATCAGTTTGCACCGCCTGTTCCGAATGATCGATTTCGGGCACCTCGTCAAAAATGTCAGTGGCTTTGGACATATGCACTCTCGTTAGCCGGTTTAGCGGGTTGTCGGATTGATGGCGAACCCGATCCAGCCCATCTATGAAGTTGACACCGCGACGCCGACGTTCGTATCACAGCGGGTTGTTGCAATTCTGATCATTGAACGCCCCTGATGGAATACTACCAGCATCAGTTTGAGCGGATTGAGGACGATCCGTATCGCCGACCGCCCCATTTGTAGTCGACCGCATCGGTTCGATCGGCAGTTATGAAATCGTTCAGGAAATTCAATACCGGCTACAAGGTGGTTCCTTGATTGCGAATCATACTGGATAAGCAACGTGGTCATACACAACTCGTTTCAGCGACCATTGTCAATCCACCAGTGTCCTGTGTGTCAGGAAGAAGGCGGGTAGAAAGAGTTGAATCCACCCTGCCCAGGCATGGGAGGGCTCAAATGTCGCGCTCGCGCCCGCAAGAGTCCGTCAGTTTTCCCAAGTTCCCGCTGATCCATAACAAATCCGTTGCAGCTCGTGCCGTTCCATGACCGCTCGCAAAATTTTTGTGGACGCTGGCTTACAGTTTCCTAAGATGAAACACGGTGGCCAGTGAATCAGGAGCCTTAATGAGTCAGTCGCACGACACACAAACACAAAAAAAAGAAACCCGCCAAACGAAAAAACGAAGACAAGCAAAAAAGAACTCACGGGTTGCCGACTGGGCAACCATACAGCAATGGGGATGGGACGGCCCTCGACTGGCCCGCGAATTGACGCTGTTCCGTCAGCAAACCATGGCTAATCTGCCGCCCGAGTTCCAACCGGATCCGCTTGATCTGGAACATATCCTGTTGCGATTGCCAGATACGTGGCGAATCATCAGTGCCACGCCGGGGCAAATCGATGGCTTCTGGCATTTTGTGCCACTGGTTTTGGACGATTTTGAGCGCGCGGCTCGTGGCGAACTTCATTACGGCGTAGTCAAACCGGAGATGGTAGTGCCGCTGGCAGATCCCGGCGAATACGACGCTCTATTCATGAGTCTGAG
Source organism: Pirellulaceae bacterium (assembly GCA_051010855.1). Taxonomy (GTDB): domain Bacteria; phylum Planctomycetota; class Planctomycetia; order Pirellulales; family Pirellulaceae; genus CAJQPP01. The sequence goes on from JBPCVB010000231.1 coordinate 7,504, forward strand.
CCTGCGCAAGCAACATCGTCATTTGAGTATGTCGATGTACTTGCTGACCTCGTGGATGGAAGCGATGACGCAACTGGCTGAACGCGGCGTCTTCTTTGCCAACGTTTGCGCAAATCTGGGCACACCGTTCGCCCGCAAACTGAACACGGCTTTGACCATGGGGTTTAGACCCATTGGAGATCACCAGGTCGCAGGCAAAATGTACATGTCGTATGTGCCGGACTCGCTGAATTTGCCCCAGTTCCGTTTGAGTCCGGCAGCCAATGTGCAGAGGATGCGTCAGCTGTACAGCGCGCACTTTGGTGCGTCCGCACCGCTCCCCGAAACCGTTTAGGAGTTAACGCCGTTTGGGCAGGTCAGGCTTAAGCGACTTGGGATCCCCCAACTCGTGGGCGATGCGCGCTGCTGGCTCGGCCAGGTTGCCACGTGCAGGCACAGCCAGTTTTTCGATGTCAACATCTGCAGAAAATGATGATTCGACACTGGCATGATGGTCATCAGCATTGAGATTGCGTGCAGATATCACCAGCACCGTCGTGCGATTTTCCTCGGGGATACTGTACTGGATGACCATCGATTGGCCGGGCTGCGTCTTGTGCCCCGTGTCTATCCGCCGCACCGCACCGAATTTGGGTACGTCAATGGTGAACTCGCCACCATCGGGTGTCTGGACGTTCGACTGTTCCGTTCCCGACAACTGGCGTTCCTCGATAACCAGATTGGAAATCAAATGGCCGTCATCAGTTGTCCGCGGTGTGATCTCAATCGACAGGCCAAACGACTGGAACTCAACGATGGGTCGTGCGACACCACCTGAGTCCACTTTCCAGCCGCGGGTCAACGGCACTTCGCCACCGTTCAGAAAAGTGCAGTTGGAGCCGATTTTACAAACCAGCGTCGGAAACTCGGTGGTCAATCCGGCATCATCCGCCAGTTGCCGAATGCCTTCGGGAAGCGGAGCCGGGTGAAACCATGTAGCGACGTGGTGATGTTCGTCCCCCTTGCCTTCCAGGTGGTCGCTGACAAATTCAGACACCGCAGCCGACTCACCACTCAACATCAGGATTGAGTAGGCGATCAGGTCGTCGCCTGCGTCTTCACCATCATGACTTGTTGTTGACTCCGCAAGTGCGTCCAGAGGTTTGTTGAAATTCTGATAGATGCCATCCAGTTCGGAAGGCGGCTGCGGCTGCGGATAAACGGGAGTCGAGAAATACTGG
>JBPCVB010000232.1:0-9962 GCA_051010855.1 Pirellulaceae bacterium
ATTTTGGGTTACATGCCAGCCCGCTCGCCGGTTCTTTTCACTAGTTCAGGCAATTCAGTCCGTCGTTCTTTCAAGGCGATTACCCACCGCGTCAAGCGTCGTTTCCCATGCCCGAATCCGCAGCCAATCCAGTCCATTTCGACGTTGAGACGGCACGAGCCAAAATCGACGAGCAGTTGGAGAGTTACACGGAATTCGACGCCGATTGCCCGGACCAGTTACGCGAAGCGATCCGATACAGCCTGCTTAGTCCGGGCAAACGATTGCGACCCTTGCTGGTATTGATGGCATGTGACGCCTGTGGCGGCGACTGGATCAATGCCCTGCCCGCGGCTTGCGCCGTGGAAATGGTTCACACCTACTCATTGATCCACGATGACTTGCCATCGATGGATGATGACCAGTTGCGACGCGGACAACCGACTTGTCACGTAAAATTCGGCGAAGCGACGGCTATCCTGGCAGGCGACGCGCTGATCCCCCTGGCATTTCAAGTCGTCTGCAGTGAGTATCCGCCGTCCCTGGCAACGCCCTGCAGTCTGCAGTTGGCCACCGCCTGTGGCGCAACCAGGCTGGTTGGTGGGCAGGCAGACGATTTGTCACAACAAAATGGCTCGGGCGACCTCGAGGAACTGGAAAACATTCATCGCCGCAAGACGGGGGCTTTGCTCACCGTATCGCTCCGTTTGGGCGGAATCGTCGCCGGTGCCAATGCGGACCAGCTGGCGGCCCTGGAATCCTTCGGCAAAAGGCTGGGATTGGCATTTCAGATCGTGGATGACTTGCTGGACTGCCACGGCGATTGGACCAAAATGGGGAAAATGACGAACAAGGACACCGATCGCGGCAAACTGACCTACCCGAACCTGCTCGGTATGGATGAAAGTAAGGACCGGGCCGAATCGCTGATTGCCGAAGCGACAGCGGCTCTGGCGGGATTCGGTGACGCGGCTAACCCCTTGCGTTCTCTGGCGAGATTCGTGCTGGAAAGGAATCAATAGATATGACGAAAGTACTTTCGCAACTGAAATCGCCCATCGAGCTGCATGACATGAATGTCGCTCAGCTGGAAGATATTGCGGACGAAATCCGCGATACGCTGTGCGGATTATTGTCGACCCGGTCGGCTCATTTCGCATCCAACCTGGGCGTCGTCGAGTTGTGTTTGGCGCTGCACAGTACCTATGACTTCAAATACGACCGGTTGATCTGGGATACCGGGCACCAGATCTATCCGCAAAAACTAATCACGGGTCGTTACGACGAGTTTCCCACGATCCGAACGCGTGGCGGACTGATGGGATATCCCAATCCGCACGAAAGTGAATACGACCTGTTCATGACCGGTCACGCTGGTTGCAGTGTCTCGACGATGGTCGGCATTCGCAGCGGCGATGACCTGCAAAACGAATCGGATCGACAGGCAGTGGCCGTGATCGGTGATGGCGCCCTGCCCTCCGGCATCGTGTTCGAGGCCTTTAACAATGTGGCGGGCCTGAAGAGCAATATGCTGGTCATCCTCAACGACAATGAGATGTCGATTTGTCCGCGTGTGGGCGGTTTGGGCCGCTACCTGGATCGACTGCGTTCCAATCGGGCTTACAGCGGCTTCAAGTCCGAAGTGGTCAACATTCTGAACAAGGTGCCGCTATTCGGCGATCCGGCCGAACGACTGCTCGCGCAAATCAAGGAAGGGGTCAAGGCAGGCCTGCATGGCGGCATGATGTTTGAGGAATTCGGGTTCCGGTACTTTGGCCCTATCGACGGCCATAACATCTCGCTGCTCAAGAAATACCTGAAGATGGTCAAGCAGTTGGAAGGTCCCGTTCTGTTGCACGTGATCACCAACAAGGGGCACGGATTCAAGCCTGCCGCCGAAGACCCGGTGTACTTCCACACGCCGCCGGCCTTTGAACGCAAGGATGATCAGGCCATTCCCAAAACGAAAAGCGCGAAGAATCCGTATACCGTTTACGCGCGCGATGCGATTGCCGATCAAATGCGTCGCGATGAGAAGGTAACGGTGATCACGGCGGCCATGTGCCAGGGAAACAAGCTGGAGCCGGTGCGTGAGGAGTTCCCCGACCGCTTCTTTGATGTCGGTATTTGCGAATCACATGCGGTAGCCTTTGCAGCCGGACAGGCCAAAACCGGAATCCGGCCGATCGTGGATATTTACAGCACGTTCCTGCAACGTAGTATCGACCAGGTATTCCAGGAAGTCTGCCTGCAGAACCTGCCTGTCGTTTTCACGATGGATCGCGCTGGATTGACAGCCAACGATGGGCCGACGCATCACGGCACCTATGACCTGGCCTACATGCGCATCTTCCCCAATATGGTCGTGATGACGCCCGGCGATGCCTGCGACATTGGTTCCATGCTGGAATTTGCCTTGCAACATGATTCTCCATGCTCGATGCGATATCCCAAGGATACTGCCATCGAAATCCCGCGCACGCCCAAACCTGTTGAACTCGGCAAGGCCGAGATTTTTGCGTGGGGCAAGGATGGCATGATTTTGTGTGCCGGTACGCCCCTGGTAAATTGCCTCAAAGCCGCCGAGTCGCTGCAACAGCAAGGACTCGATATCGGCGTAGTCAGTGCCCGCTTTGTCAAACCGCTGGACAGCGAAACCATTGCCAAGGCTCTTCGCGAGAATCCATTCGTGATCACGGTCGAAGAAGCCATGCTTACAGGCGGATTTGGCAGCGCGGTTCTGGAACTGGGTCAGGAAATGGGCATCGACTGTTCTCATGTCCACCGAATCGGCATTCCCGATCGATTCATGGAACATGGTGATCGCAGCGAATTGCTGGCCGAGTTGAAACTGGATGCCGATGGCATTGCCGAAACCTGCCGGAGACTGGCCGGCAAACCGAAACGCGTGACGCCGCGTTTGGCCGCGGATCAAATTGCGAAGTAGGCGGCTGGAATAGTTAGTCAACCTGGATTCATGAAGTCTGCCATCGCCTGTACGGCTTCGGCCCAGTTGTCTTCTTCGCTGCGCCCCGAAGCCTTGCGCGGTTTGAAGCTGTGATCGCCATCGGGGAGCCAGTGCACGCGGATGCGACGCGGTAGTTTGTAGCTTTTCACTTCGTCCAGGTTGCCAAACGTATCGCGAACGCCCTGCAGGATCAACGTCGGTCGTTTTAGTTCATGCAAGTGGTCGACTCGCAACTTGTCCGGTTTGCCGACCGGGTGAAACGGATAGCCCAGGCAGATCAGTCCGGCGACCTCCGCTTCATTGGCAATCAGGCTGGCGATGCGACCACCCATCGACTTGCCCCCAATGAACAGGTTGGGAACATCGATTTGGTCAATAACCTGATGCCAGGTCTCACGCAGTACTGGCTCGCGATTGGGCGGCCGCCTCTTGTTGTCGGTGCGTCGCCTGGCCATGTAGGGAAACTCGAACCGTGCCACGCGGATGCCCTGTTTGCCCAGCTGTTTGGCGAAGAACTCCATGAAGGGCGCGTCCATGCCAACACCTGCTCCGTGTGCAAAGGCAAAACAGCACGTTGCGTCCCTGGGGCCGGTGTAACGGATTTTTGGAGGAGGCATTGTTGGAATTCTGATTGGTTAAGAAGGAGTCGTGCCTGAATCGTCAGTTGCTCGTGTGGTTTTGCCCTCATTCGGCCGTTGGCCACCTTCTCCCCGAGGGAGAAGGATTGAAACGACAATCCAATCAGGGATCATCGTGCGCCTCTTCAACAAACCGGGTCTGCATTTGTTGCCATTGATCAACGAGCGATTGCAGGCGCTCGGGTTGATCCATTGCGAGGTCGCTGGTTTCGGTGCGATCGCTGGCCAGGTCGTAAAGTTCCCACGGTCCGCCGGCCGTCTTGACTGCTTTCCAGTCGCCGACGCGAATCGCGTTGTTGTTTTCATGAGACCACCACAGGGGTTCTCGCTCCAGATCCTGGTCCTGATTGAAAACCGGCACCAGACTCTTGCCAGACAGCGCGGGTCCATCGAGCCGAGCAACGTGCAACGCGTCTGCCAGTTCCAAAAATGTGGGTGCGAAATCGATCAGATGACCCGGAGTCGTGCGGTCTTCCATCTTTGCAGTGATCCCGGCGGGCCAGTGAACAATCAATGGAGTGGCAATGCCACCTTCGTGGACCCATGTCTTGTGTTTGCGGAATGGCGTATTGGACACGGTGGACCAGCCGGGTCCCAGACAAAGGTGCGTATCGGCCGATCCGGGTTCCGCACCCGGGTCATGGCCATCGTCGCGGATCATCAGCTCGGAACTGCAACCGTTGTCGGACAGGAACAGGATGATTGTATTTTCAAAAGCATCCATCTCTCGCAGTTGTTCAAGGATGCGGCCAATCTCCTTGTCCATCCGATCGACCATGGCGGCGTGAATTGCCATTTTGATGGTTTGAAAACGTTTTTGTTCGGCGGTCAGCGAATCCCAGGGAACGGGTAACTCAACCTCCCCCGGTCCATAGGCCTCGATGTCCTCGGGTCGAAGGTAAGGAGCGCCGGTGCCGGGCTCGACCGGCGACAGCCTGTGATTCAATGATAAGTCGCGCATTCTCTCCCATCGTTGACTACGAATCGCATCCCAACCCACTTCGTATCTGGTGCGGTACCGGGCGATGTCCTCCGGCAATGCGTGTAGAGGAAAGTGCGGCGCGGTGAAGGCGATGTAATGAAAGAACGGCTGATCGGGCGTTTCCTGCGAGTGTTTTTTCAGGATTCCAATGGCCTGATCTGCGAGATCGATGGTCGCGTAATAGTCGGTGCCTCGCGAAATTGCCGGTTGCTGCACATCATCGACGAAGATGCGTTGAGGACTGAAGAACCTCGCTTGATCGTTCAGCCAATATGAACGGTCAAAGCCGGCCGCAATCGGCGTGCTGTCGATATGCCATTTGCCCGTGTGATAGCTGCGGTAGCCAGCCGCGCGTAACAGCTCGGGAAGCAGCGGCGCCCAGTCCGGTCGTACGCCACGGGCTCCACTGGGTTCGATACCAGGTAACTTGTCGCGACGCACTTGCTGGGCGTAATAGCCGGTTAGCAAACTGGCTCGAGTCGGCCAGCACCGACCCGAGTTGTAGAACTGGGTGAATCGCAAACCATTGCTGGCCAGCGCATCGAGATTCCGTGTATCAATTTCGCCGCCATAACAGCCGAGGTCGGAATAGCCGAGGTCGTCGGCGAGAATCACAACGAAATTGGGTGGATCGGCGTCAATCGACGGGCAAAAAACGCAGATCCAGAGGCAACAAACAATGATCGGTCGAATCAAACGGTGCATGATTTATCCGAAACTGGAAGATCGGGACGAGCCCATTTTTTTCGAGTTGGCTGTCCACGTCAAATAGGCAGGGAAACTGAGATTCCAGCCGATCGGCGAATTCGCTTAAATGGTCGCTTCAGTTGTCAGTGTAGGGAGCGCACGTGGCGATAGGTGAATTCACATGGAGTCGTCGGCTTTTTGCCAGAAGAGCCGCTCGTGACCGGCAGGCATTAATCGTTCATGCGCTCCATAAATCGGCTTCGATGTTCTTATATCGATTCTTTGCCGATCTGTGCCCGCAGTTGAATATGCCGTTTTATTCCATTCACAATCAACCGCCCAACCACCGCCAGTTGCCGCCCGATATCGACCGCGGATTTGTGCTGGGGCCGCTACGCAGTTTTTCCACTGAAGGATTCGATTTTCCGCGGCTCCAACGCGTAGGGCATTTGCTGCAGATCCGCGACCCACGCGATATTTTGGTCTCTGAGTATTTTTCGCTGGGCTGGATTCACTCGGATCGCGACTGGACGGACGCCGACCGCGATCACCGAACAAGAATCCGTAATATGTCCGTCGATGACTATGTGATTAAGGAAGACGAGATCAGCAAGTATCCTTTGATGCAGCGCTATTCACCGATTTTGCAACTACACGATCAGCCGGATGTAACGATCGTGCGTTACGAGGACATGGTGCTGGACTTTGAACGGTGGCTGCAACCCGTTTTGCAAACGATGGAATTGCGGCCAACGGCGCGTTGGCAGCGACAGTTGGCCAGCAAATACCGTGACGAGTTTCTTCCCGACAGTCGGCCCGGCGCACACAAACGAAATGTCCTGCCAGGAGATCATCGGTCAAAACTGAAGCCCGAGACGATCGCGCTTCTCAACCGGCGATTCGAGCCAATACTGTCAGTACTGGGTTACCTGCCCGCGGTCGCTGCAGCTTAGATACCCGGTCTTCCGGTTCGCTGTTCTGCTGGCGAGTGGCTGGTAAATCATCTAACCTAGTCGTGTCGTCAGATGCATGCACAGATTGCTTCGGATTGGGTGCCACTGCTGGTTTGATCAGGGACGACCGGCTTTGGGTGCCATGCCTCACGCGCAGCGTGGGCATGTTCACCTAACCAAAACTGGCATGGCCACGGCAAGCGTGGCCATGGCACCCGCGCCGGCCTTCGGCCACCTTCTCCCCAGGGAGAAGGCATGATGGCATCACCTCTCCCAAGCCTGGGAGAGGTCAAGACCCGTTTTCAACGGGGCTTGGGTGAGGGTTGGCAATCGCTGTATTTTTGTTCGACTAAACCATATTTCACGTTTCGAATCCGCAATGCTTGAACCCGGTCACGAACACGAACACCCACGCGTACTCGTTATGGGTTCGGGCGACCGTCGACCGGAAATCCTGCCGCAGATCGAGGCACTGCGCCCAATCATCGAGGCGTCGGCCGAAATCGTGGCCGAAGAACTGCACTACGATCCGGATTTTGAGATCACGCCGGACATGGCGGACTTTGCCATTGTGCTGGGTGGCGATGGATCAATCCTGCGTGCCGCTCGACACATGGGTACACAGCAGCTTCCGGTGCTCGGTGTAAACCTTGGCAAACTCGGGTTCCTGGCCGACATCCAGCCTGATGAGCTAGCACACGCCTTGTGCGAGATTCGGGCCGGGGCATTTCGGCGGGTCGATCATCTGATGATGCACTGCGAAATTCACCGCAATGGTTCAGTGATTTACAACGGGCTGGGACTCAATGAATTCGCGGTGCTGTCCGGTCCGCCATTTTCCATGCAATACATTGACCTTTACGTTGATGGGCAATTGGCGACATCATACAGCTGTGACGGGTTGTTGATCAGCACACCTGTCGGGTCCACGGCTCACAACTTGTCAGCCGGTGGCCCGATTTTGCGTAAGGACATCAAGGCGTTTGTGCTGACTCCATTAAATCCTCACACGCTGACCGTGCGGCCGGTCGTTGACCGCGCCGACCGGAAGTATGAACTGGTCGTGCAGAAACCGAACGATTCGGCGTCGGCCGTACTGGACGGTCAGGTCCTGACCACATTGCAATCGTCGGACCGCGTTGTCGTGCAGCAGGCGGAAGCGTCGTTTCAGTTAATCGAAATCAGCGGTCAGGGCTACTACCAGACGCTACGCGAAAAACTCGGATGGCGTGGCGACTTTATAAAGAACGAAACCAACCAGGACACCGAAACAAACAGCTCCTGAACCCAGCACCTGATACTCGCAAGGAGGCGGGCATGAACATCAAATCAGTTTGCACCATCGCCATTCTGGTCATCGGATTGATCCCGGTAACTCTGGCAGCCCAGACCAAAACAAGCGGTCAACAGGACACCCAACAGGCACTCGAGCGTTCAACTCGTCGCGCCCAGCAGCGGCAACTGTACGACTTGCGGTACCAGGTAACCGCAGGTGAACAGCTGTACTGGGAAGTCGAACAGATCGCCAAGACCAAGGTATCGATGGCAGGCTTCGACGAAGAATCTTCGTTGCGTAGCCGTTCTGTCATTCGCTGGACGATTGATGGTGTAGCCGAAAACGGCGACATCACGTTTACGGACCAGCTGGAATCAGCTATCGAATGGCAAAAGGTCGGCGAAGCCGAGCCAGTCAGTTACGACAGTACCCAGGACACCGAAGTCCCGGACATTTATGAAGGGACGGCCGAACGAATTGGCAAGCCGATTTCGACCACCACGATCAATGCCCGCGGTGGCGTGATCGAAAAAGAGGAACACATCAGGTCAGCCGAGTTTGGCATGGGCCGGGTCACGCCGCCCTTTCCCACCGAGCCGGTGGCCATCGGCACGCAATGGCATATTCCCGATGAATTGCAGGCTCGACACGCCGACGATTCCATCAAGACCATTCAAACGCGGATGCTGTACACATTGCGTTCCGTGGAAAACGGCATCGCCACGATTTCGTTCCGCCGCGAAGTGCTGACTCCAATCGAGGACCCAAAGATCAAAAGTCAGATTCAGCAAAAGCTGAATCAGGGCTCGTTTCAATTCGATATGAACTCCGGCCGTATCGTTCGCAAATTAGTTCAGTGGAACGAGACCGTGCAGGGATTCGAGGGTGATGACAGTTACTTGCAATACGTGGGCAGCTACACGATGAAGTTGCGTACCGACGAAGGCTCAACGGACGACTCATCGGTCAACAATCCGCTGCAGCCAGCCGAGACGGGGGACGGCGAGCGCTCGTCCAGCCGTATTCGGCCACGCAACGGTCGACCGGTGATTCGCAAGTAGATAGTCGCGGAGCGATCCGCGACAATGCAACTTCGACATTCGACATTCTGCGGTTCCGTCCGCAGCGATTCAGGATAGACGTTAAGGTTAAGGTCGAGGTTTAGGTTAAGGTCGAGGTTTAGGTTAAGGTTGGTTGAACTAACCAACGGTCACCTTGAACATCGTATCGCCACCGAGGTGCCGCGTGACGACTTCCCGTACGATGTGTTCGGCTTCCCGGGCATTGCGGACCTTGTATTGAAAATCCATTTGGCTGAACCCGCCACCAGCGCCGATGAATTTGCCGAATTTCATCCCGTCCAATTCGTCCATGATGGCGTTGCGGTGACCGAGTTCCTTTTCGTTGGGAAACGATTCCTCGCAGGGAATACTGACGGAAATCGACGTCCCGCCTCCGAACAGTGACTTGAGCCAGCCGGCCATGTTAAGGTTCCTTTAGGCAATTTCAGGCGACGACAGATGCTATTTTGTACAATTGATGTGCAATCGGGAAGCTGGCGGGAAGTTATAGTTCATGTCGATCACGAAAAAATTAATTCACATCACTGTCGTAGCTTCATGTCTTGGGGGATGGTCCGCATCAGGGCTTCTTGCCCAGGATGATTCCACAAAGCAGCAATGGGCAGAAGAACTGATCGATGAGCTGGAGGCCGCCAGCTGGCACACGACTCCGAAAGATCATTGGGCCGCCGCGGTAAGAGATTTGGTGGAAATCGGCCCGCCCGCTGTCGTACCGATTTGCGATGCCCTGCGTGAGACGGACGGCAACCTGCAAATGCGTCTGTACGGATTCGCGTTGCGGGCAATCAAGGATCCTCGTGCTGCACCGGTCCTGATCGAGTCCATTCCCAAAACACTCGTCGAGCCGGGCAGCGACATGGGAGTGGGTGTGAACGATGCAGAACTGTTGAAATTTATGCTTGAGTACGATCTCAACGAGGACAAGGATGACGACGAGGACGATTTTCTGCTGGCCCGTCCTTGCCGGGAAATTATGGGAGCGCTCAAAACAGTCACTGGCCATGACATGGGCGATCAGGAACTGTACGGCATTTGGCTCAGCGGCAGTGCAGCACAGATACAGATGAAAAAAGAGCTGTATCATCAGCATGCGGGGCGCTGGAAGGATTGGTGGGGCGAAAACGCCCGTCGGCTGGGCGTCGACATGGAGTTTCACACGGTAGAGCTGCCCGATTTCGAGCGAAAGATAATTGATGCCGGAGACCCCTTTCGTTCCGATACCGCGATAGTGACTTTCGAAATGGTCGGCGAAACCCTGGAGCCGCTTGGACGGGCAAAGTACGCATGTTTTTATGATCTCGACACCGGCCGCGAGTGTAAGCTGCCGACTGATTTTGCGGGCGACCCATCGGACCTCGATCAGGTGATCGCGTGGGCCAGGGAGCAACGGTACGACC
>JBPCVB010000233.1:0-4681 GCA_051010855.1 Pirellulaceae bacterium
GCGCGTCGGCGCCCTGCTCCAGTAGCAACACCAGGGCTTCGACATCTATTTGCAGCTCCGCATCCTGGGCCACCTCGGCAGGTGTCTTTCCGCCCAGCGCCACAAATTCGATGTTCGGCCAAATCTCCAGGTACTCGCGGTCCCTTTGGCGTTGCACGAACTCCTGACGTTGTTCGAGCGTCATGTCCGCAGGCAGATGCCATTTGAAGCTCATGGCATGATCCAGCACGCCGACTTGTTGAACCACTTCGTCCGTCAGTCGTTCACCTGGCCCGTCCCCGAATACCTCGCCTAGCTGATCATGAACCGAATCGAACTGGTCATCGCAGACCACGAACGTCTCGGCGCGGGCGGATCGGTCCGTTTCGCGACCATAAACCAGCAATTCACCCATGACTCGCGGGAATTCGTCTTCGGTAGCGTCGGCCATGCTGTCGACCGCGTCCTTGTCCAGCAGCAGGTAACCGGCCAGAGGTGGCGGAGCGTTTTCGTCGATGAAGTGGTGACTGAGGATTGACCCGGTCATTACCCGCTTGCTGGATGCGGCGATCTCATTGAATTTCTCAATGTCGTCCAGCTCGTACGTCGTTCGAATAAATTCATGCGTGCCAGTGATTGGCTGGTCTCCGATCACCAGGGCCGTCGCACGGGCCTCTACCGCCGAATCATGATCGACGCCAGGCAACCGCGAATATTCAATCAACGACTCGGCAGCACGCCCGACATCCGCAAGGTTCATCGACCACTTGGCGATAGTATGGACGATCACCGGTTGGTTCGGAAATTCCCGACGCAGCTTTTCGGCAAGGAATCGCGCCGCACGCCAGCGGCCTCGCTCGGCAAACAGCGCCGCGTTTTGATAGCGCTCCGCCCAGGGCTGGCTGAAATCGTCTTCGGTTAACGAGACCGGAAACTCTGATTTCAGCAGCAGCGGAATTTCCGGTGAGCTAAATGTCTGCAACACCAGTTGACCAGTGACTTCGTCCTCACCGTCGTGCAGACGGGACGCAAAGATCAGGTGGGCACGACCGGCCACCACGTGCCCCTGTGACATCAACAACATGCCGACAATGCGAAAGGCACTGGCCAGACTCAAAGGCACGGCATTGGCCGGCGAATAATCAAGTGCATTCTGAAGTGCGTCGACCGCCTCTGGTGTACGTCCTTCCGCAGCCATCAGCAACGCGTGATGTTGCCAGCCAATCGGATTGTCAGGATGTTCGCGCAGGTATGCCGAGTTGACTTCCTGCGCGTGGGCGTATTCCTTGAGCTGAATTAGCAAATGCGTCTTGAGCGCTGTCAAACAGGCTCGTGATCCGGACTTTTCCAGCAATCGATCAACTTTTTCCAGCGCCGCAACGTGCTGCTTGCCCCTGGTTAGTGTCAGGATCTGGTCCAGGTCGTGGACAATGTCTTTGGCACAACAGAATTTGATCTTCTTGCCGGAATGACAGGGGCAAGGTTGGTAAATATCGATATCCATGGCGGAATTTGCACTCTTGATCTGGCCCAGGAAAGGAAGCTGCCTTAGCTGAATTTATGAAATTCAGTTGCCAAAAGATACCCTTAGCCGGTCGACCCGGGGGGGGGCGCGTGAGCAGTAGGGGCTGCGAATCGGGAAATTATCAGCCAGACCGAAATCGGCGCAGCAACGGCTTGATGCCGCGAAACCCGTTAACAAGCATGCCGGACGACCGGCCTCCGATCGAGATCAGGTACCGGTACCGTTGTCGCGATTCGTTGCACCACTTGGCCACTGCCGGGCTGAGCACACCGACTGTGTCGACAAGATCGACTTCACGGGTTTCATGCCAATGCTGCAATTGCAGCCAGAACAACAGCTGCCCCGGACCGTAGCGGGCGAATTCGGGGTCAAAACCGACTTTGTGCGAATGCCAGGTACCTTTGGCATTAAAGCCAATTTCGAATGCAACTCGCTGCCCGCCCACGTTAAGAAACAACAGCTCCAGCATGTTTTTCCGAGCCAGTTCCTGGCAGAGTTGTATGTAGAAGTTGCGGCAGGTTTCGTTCGAATCCAGGGACGTTCCCGCATTGCCCTTCCAGCCCCGATGTTCGATTGCCAGAGCTTCGTCCAGCAAATCCCGCAAACGTTGTTGACTACTGAAGCGGGCAATGCGTTCAAATTTGACAGGACCAACCCGTTGCAGCTGACGCAAGCTGCGACGCATATGTTTGCGATGCCCTTTGGTACGAGCAGACAGGTATTCGTCCCAGCTATCGGCGATACGAACCATGCCTGTCACAAAGTTGGTTTGCCGAAAGACCGTACAACGCCGGTCCTGCAATGCAGCGATCAATCGCAGCAATTCGGGCGTTTCAAAGATCCCTTCCAAACGCACGAATTCAGCCGGCAATCTCCTTATTTCATCAGCCAGATCTGCATACGTTTGGTCGTTCGCAGTTTCGCCGTCCACCAGCAGGTCGCCGCATTGCATCCACGGGTTGGATGGCAACTCAAAAGCCCGAAACACTTTCCATTGCGTGCACTCGATCAACGGAATAGCTGCCGTCCAACGGGACGTAGTGGTGGCGCGAGGCAATATGAGCTCGCAATCCCTGGCAAACGTATGTTGCCAGGTCTGCGCGCAGGCAAATCGCAGTGATGGCGCAGTCGCGGAACTGCGCGCCCACAAATCATCCAGCAGCAATTCCTGCTGGAGGGTATCCGTGTTCGTTGTGGTCAACTTTTGAATCATGTTTATGACAACGCGATTAGCTGGAAATCAGATTGGTCAATCCCTGAGTCCAGTCACGGACCTGTCGGCCAGCGTGCCAGATGGTGCTGCGAATTCTTGGTGTCAATCGATTGGGCACGATGCGAGTGCGAAAAAGGGGGGTGCGGACTGCCTTCCACCGTGATTTGTAAAGTTCGTCACCGCGCAGAAAGTCGAACCACCGAAAACCCCGTTCGATCGAAGCCTGAATCGCCCAGGTAAACGTGATATGGCCCGGTTCCACAGTCAGGTGCTCCGGATCCATCCCCGTTTGATACATGTAAACCGAGTCGCCCGAGATGAACTCAAGATTGGCGGTAATCGGGTTTCCCTGATAACGCACCAGGTTGATCTGGGCTCGCCCGGATTCCCCCAGCCGCAGGGTCGCGTTCTTGAGGAACTGTTCAAATTTTGGATCGGCAAAGCAACCTGCCTGGCCAAGACTGCGACGTCGCTGCTGGTGCAGGTTGGCAAAGATGGACCATGTTGCATCCAGTTCCTCAGGACTGAGCGCAACCTCACCTGCAAACTCGGCGGCACCCAGTCGCCGTTCGGCCTTGCGAGTTTTGCGGCGAAACGACTTATGCAGCGCTGATTCGTACTCATCCCAGCTGACTGGTAATTCCGATCGCCACGCCCCCCCGATCTCATGCATAACAACCGTCGACATGTTTTCCGCTGCAGCTGATTGCAACATCTGCATGCCGCGGTCGCATGCCAGATGGCCTTCCAGTTCAAACAGGTCCACATCAGCAAACGGCTCGCTGGCATGCTGTCCAAACACGAGATGTCCGACAGCGTCCGTTACCGGTCTTTCAAATCCAGGTCGAATGGCCAGACTGACATAGTCGCTGCAGGCGGCGCCGCATCCGATCGTATGCACCACACGACCCCGTCCTGTTGAACGCGATTTGAACCAGGGCGCGATACCCACCCAGCGACCACCACCATCTTTTACAACCACAATGGCCAGTTCACCCTGTGACTGGAATTGCTCCCACCAGCTGAACATCCATTCCCAGCGATGAAACACTCGATCCCTGGCCAGCTCATTCCACTCGTCTCGACAAGCCGCAAACTGGCCGAGATCGGCGATCAAACTTGTTTGGAAATCTGACATGCGCTAGTCACCCGGTTTGGCGGAACGGGAAGCCAGTACCGGAACGGAAGTACGTTCGACGCGGATCTGTCGCGACTCACGAAAACTCGTCCAGCGACCACGCAAGTATTTGGTCAATGGCTGCTCAATCTTGTAGGTCACCAACGCTGATACCGCGATGACAAACGCGATGCCAGCCAGCATCGACAGCCACGGTGACACGCCTGCTTGATTGACATGCCAGATGAATACACATCCCAGATTGTTGTGTAGCAGGTACAGGGCGTATGAGATCGTGCTTATGTACACCAGCGGCCTGAATCGCAGAAAGGGAACGCGACCCCAGGCACTAAAGGCCAGCAGCACAAACAGAATCAGGGTCGCCAACGGATTGTGATCGTGACGATCCACGACGTGGAACGCGACAATACTTGCTGCGATTCCCAAACCATTTAGTTTCAGGTTGCCGCGTTTGTTTTTGATTTCATTCAGCAAGATACCGATCGTGAACAGCGGCAGGTATTCGAGAATGAGGAGATCTCGCGATGTCGTCATCCAGGCCATCAACGTAGCGTCATGGCTGATCGTCGACAGGTAGTTGATCGAGAGACATGTAGTTATGGACAGCGCCAGCAGCCACATCACGGTACGGAACGGCGTTTCCAGAGCGCCGGTCATGAACATCAGCAGAATCAGACCATAAAACAGGACTTCGACCTGCAGCGTCCACGTAACCGGCTCCATGCACTCGTAACCCAGCAGATTGGGCATGATTGTCAGATTGGAGGCAATTTGATCGCTCGAGAACGCCGTGACCGTCAACGGCGCTACGCCGACGATCAACAAA
>JBPCVB010000234.1:0-14809 GCA_051010855.1 Pirellulaceae bacterium
GTTTTGGGGCGATCCCCCCGTCGTGCAGTTGGGGCTGGATCCCTCCCGGGCGGCCGAGTCGGCGATGTTGCAAGGATTTATTATGCAAGGCATCGGTGACCTGATTGGGCAGCGTTTTCAGAATCCGCAGGAGTTTTTGCCGTCGCTCGAGCAATCGCGTGAACAGATTAATACCGATACAAACCTGCCGGCTACGCAACGACTGCTGCTTAACGGGTTTTTCAACTCCGTCGAATCCATGATCAACTCAGCCGATTTGTTACAGGACGATCCGGCAACGACAGGCGCCGGTGGAGGGAGCATGCAGTTTGCCGACATTCAAACACTTGACGTGACACGCCAGATTGACCCCAACAGCATGCAAGCGCAGATTTCCAAGATCAATTCACGTTGGGATATCAGTTTTCCGCAAGCGATGTTGTGGGGAGTGTTGAGCTGTGCGGCGGGATTCGCCATTTCCATTGCCCGCGAACGTAGCCAGGGCACATTGACCCGCCTGCAGGTGGCTCCGATCAACAAAAGTTCGATACTGGCCGGCAAGGCGCTGGCGTGTTTCGCAACGTCGATCGCCGTGATGGCCTTGTTAACGGTGCTGGGTGTGCTGTTGAGCATGCAGCCGAACAGTTACGTCAAGCTGGCGGTTGCCGCAATTTGCGTGGCCGTCGCCTTTACGGGCATCATGATGGTGATCAGTGTATTGGGTAAAACCGAACAGAGCGTCAGTGGCGCCGGTTGGGCGATCATGATGATCATGGCCATGACCGGGGGAGCCATGATCCCGGCGATGTTCCTGCCGGGGTTTTTGAAACAAATCAGCGTCCTCAGTCCGGTAAAGTGGTCGATCCAGGCCATTGAAGGTGCAGTGTGGCGACAATTCTCATGGCTGGAAATGGCTTTGCCGCTGTCCGTACTGCTGGCAACCGGAGCTGTCTGCTTCATCATCGGCACTCACTTGCTCAAACGCATGGCTGAATAGCTGTGGAATCGTCGTTAGGGTGGTAATCGGAGTGTAATTTGAGCTGAATCGTCCGTTAGCCTGTTGGACACATCCGGTCTTTTGATTGGCAACCGCCTCGCAGCTGACGACAAGCAACAAGGACAAACTCGTTGCAGAGGCACCCTGAACTAGCTGGCCCGATAACGATTTCGACTACGATGCGACCACCGCGGTTTGGTCAATGTATGAGATCTTCAGGAGCCGCGCGAAACCTCAGTCGCCGACGCTGGATGATGAATAGCCCCGCACTCGCAGCCAGTAACAGCACGCTGGATGGCTCGGGGATGGTCCGGATATTTCCAAATGTCCTACGCTCAAAGACAACTTCGCCAAAAGCTCCGCCGAAACCAGCGTCCGGGAACACGAATCGGTTACTGAATGCCATGTCAAAAAAATAGTTGGTGTCTGGCTCAAGCGTCCCCCCAGGTACCACCACAGAAGTCTGACCCGGGTCCCCAAAAGGATGAGTAAAGACAGGTGCTCCGTCACTCGAACGTAGAATGGCAAAGAACGTGTATGCGGTGTCAGCGTTCGGATCGGGCGTAAAGGCATTCCAGATAATCATCTGGTCCTGAAACGGGTTAAGCTGCTGCAGCTCATCGAAAGTCGGACCGGTCACATAGGGTACCGATGACGGATAGATCTCGAAGTTGGGTGCCATAAGCGCGGCAGACTGGCTGCCGAGAGTCCCGCCACTGATCTGGAACGTATATGTGCTTCCAACCGGAAAATTTGTGTCCAACTCGACTTGCGTACCGAAAACTGGCGAAAAATAGGCGAATCGACCGGGTATCTCTGAATAAACCAAAGGTGACAGCGGCCCAGGGTAACTCGTGGTAGCGTTTGTGAGATCCCCCGCCATATTGAAATCAACAAAGGAGTCGAAACGGAAGCCCAGTGTCGTGGCTGGAGGTGTCGACGTAGTCTGTTCGTAAAACGCCGTCTTAAAAACCGAAATGTTAGTGATGTCGCAATGTGCCAGGCATGGGGCGTACGCGGCTGCGATCAAAATCGTTATAGCTTTCAGACGCCATTTCCCGGATCGCGAGTGCAACATTCGGAGTCTCCAGGTGAGTCAGATATGCGCAAAGTTTGCCTGCAACTCCAGATGACATTCGGAGCCCATTTTGGCCGCAATAAAGGGAAATTCCCTGCGATAGCGTGAGAATCGATGTGCGGCGTCTGGTCCCCTCGCCCGACTGGCAAATTCTGCAGCAATGCCCACAGACCGGGCGGCACAAGTATTCCAAATCGCCTGTGTGTGCAGCCTAAAGCCTGTATTCCGGCGATCCCTCAATAGCCCGTTGCATCAAAAGCCCCTCGCGAGTCTCCCGCACATCGTGCACGCGAATCACCTGCACGCCTGCGCGGGCGAGATACAGTGAAACGGCCAGTGTCCCGGCGACTCGCGCCGGCGTTTCATCGCCGGTGATCTTCTTGATAAAGCCCTTGCGGGAGTGACCCACCAAAAGTGGACATCCAGTGTCCAGAAACCGTTCGATGCCTGCCAGTAATTGCAGGTTGTGTTCGTGCGTTTTGCCAAATCCGATGCCAGGGTCCAGGCAGATTTTGTCCGGTTCAATCCCCTGCTCCGTCAACCGGTCACGTCGCCCGATCAGGTACTCGTAAACCTCCTCTATGACATCATCGTAGAGGGGCTTGTCCTGCATGGTTTGAGGTGTCCCTTGCATGTGCATCGCGCAGATGCCCCCACCGGAATTACGGGCCACGTCGATCATACGAGGATCACCTTCCAGAGCCGTCACATCGTTGATGATTTCCGCACCTGCCTCCATGGCGGCAGCCGCGACTTCGGCTTTGGAAGTATCAATTGAGATAGGCAGATCGACAGCCCGCGAAAGTGCCTCGATGACGGGAATGACGCGGGCCAGTTCTTCATCGCTGTCCACGGGATTACTGCCGGGTCGCGTGCTTTCACCACCAATATCCAGAATGTCGGCTCCATCGGCCGCCAGTTGGCGACCATGTGCGATGGCCTGGTCGTGAGCCCTGAAATTACCACCGTCGGAGAAACTATCAGGCGTGACATTCACAATGCCCATGATGGCCGGCGCGATCGGGAATTCGAGAGTTCGAGTACGCAGTTGCCACGCATTGGTACGCGAAAGTGGCTTCATGTCGTCGTTTAGCATGTCGACCATGTTGTTAACGACGCTGTTTATTCCAGATCGAGTTTCTTGAAGAGCGGCAAATGTCGATAGTAGACTTCCAGCGTACAAACCGCCATTGCCGTTACATAGATACGACCGCCGGCCCTGCCCCATTCAAATTCCTTCGGATTCCAGCTGCCTGCATATCGTCCTCGCCGACTTTGCTCGACGACCAGCATGTCACGCACATGACTATTCCACGTCTCCCAGGCCGAGCCTCCGTAATGGTGCATCACCTGGGTCGCGTAATAGTAATAGTAGATGTTTTTCTCATCGCGATCGGGCAATGCATTTTCCAGCAACCACCGGATGGCGAACCGCAGGCGAGGGTCATCGCGTTTCCATCCGAGGTACATGCGGCACAACAGGGCTTCGGCGGTCATGGTTGCCCGGGGACGGCCGTCGCTGGGCAGGTACCGATACAATGAGCCGGTGGGAACATTGCGATATCTCCGTTGTTGATAGGATCGGCTAGCCAGATCGAGGTAGTAATCCGCCAATCGCAAGGTCGAGTCCTCGACACGCAGCCCGGTGCCCGACGCCCGCGCACTTTGCAGCGCCATTAGCTGCCAGCCCAGTACACTGGTGTCACCGGATTGCCCGGGCTTGTAACGCCACCCGCCATTTTTGTGTTGTGCGGCCTCGATAAAGTCGATGGCCTTTTGAGCGGGTTCGCGAAACCGCTCGTCTCCCGTCATTGCCAGTGCTTCAACGAGTACGATGGAGGCCTGACCGTGGGCGTACATACCCGCTTCGGACAGGATTCCGTAACGCAGATCTCCGTTGGCACGTTGATGTTCGATCAACCATTTCAACCCGGCGGCCACCGTGGTCTTGTACTTTCCTGATTCGTGAGTTTGGCCGGCGCCCAAAAAGGGTAACAAGGCCAGCGAAGTGCCTGCTGCATCACCCCGATTGTCTGGATCGTCGTGCTGCATGTAATCAGCCAGCGACCAACTGCCATCCTGGTTTTGTACACTGGCCAGCCAGCGCAAGCCGCGACTAACGGCCGCTTCGGTTAATGTAGTGCCACCTTCCCGCTCAACGATCTCGTTTCGCAGCCGCGGATCACGCGTGGCCAATGTGGAGGCGGGGCCCACACGGGTCGTCACCGATTCCACGACTTCCTCCAGGTCCGGCAGTTCGATCATGGGATCGGGATCGATCAGTAATTCACGGGCATCCTGGTCTGCGGCAATACGCACTTGCCTCAGTTCCCGCTGAATTTCCTCGAACTCCGGTGGCAGTGGCGAATCGAATTCCAGCGGATCATCAAGTGGCACGTCGAAATCAATTCCGCCTTCAATATCCTCCGGTGCTACGGCCGTGGACACCGTGATCGTGTCGAATTCAGTGGACTGGGGTAGCAGAATCAGGGCCAGAATCAGCAACAACACCACGTGCACAAGCAGACTGACCAGCCACGCCGGCATCATGCCCACCGACTTGCGCAGGATGTCGACCAGACGTTCGCGTGAATCCGTGATCTCGATTTCCTCGATGGACTCAATCGCTGCCTCGTCATCATCAGTCGCCGTAGCCGGGCCCGCTACCGATCGCGGTGGCGTAGCGGTTTGTGCAGGACTCACCCTTTCAGCCAGTTCCATCGCGGCCAGCTGCTGTTCGTATCCCAGCTCGATAGCCGTTTGACAATTCCAGCAATCGGCCAGCATCAACCACAACCTCACCGATACCGGCGCTTCGCACTCCGGACAACAGCACATCACGACATTGCCGCTCAACCAAACCGGTCCATCGGGTGTGTCGATCACGTGGGAACTTTCAGCCCGTTCCGCTGGCGAAATTTCTCCAGCCAGTTCCCTGAATGGCGTGTCCTGCTGCTCTTCCAGAGATTGCGACAAATTCAATTGAGGCAATGTGCTGACAATTCCTCCAGGAGGCGCCTCACCAAATCCGCGCGCAAACATGGTTTCCAGGGATCGAGAAACGAAATCGGTTTGCGATCTGGGCATAGGCGCGAGTTAACATCCGTTTGGCCGGAATGAGAGCAGCAGGTTTGAATATTTGCAGTGACGAGTGGCAGTGTCAAACAAATAGTCGCCACGGTTTGCCAGGTCCTGTCAGTAATCCGGAAAACTGTACCGATTGGGCGGGGAATCGGGGGTCGAAACAGGACGCTTGCCAGCCCGCAAAGGGCGTCAATATCGCCAGATTTTTACGTCGGCGGATGTGCCCTTATCGATACTGGGATCAACGTGGCAATCGTCGTCGTAACGTGATGTCATTAAACGACTTGCGTCGTCAAAAATATGCCTCGATAGGTTGTCGCTGGCGGCAAAAACTGGTACACTAACGGACGTTCAAGGGAGTGCCATAATCGCGGCCAGATTTTCGGGTTCCGAAGATGCCGATCTGGCCCGTCAGGAAGCCCCCTTATTGCTCGAATTGGCCCATTTTTTACGGGTCATCCAGATCGATTGATCGCGACGTGATTGGCTTGCAACGGCGAGCCAGCTTTCGTTTTAAAGCACTTGATGCAGAAAGATTGCAGTGTCAACAGACGTTCCACAACCACCGGAAGACGGCGACGACGATTCGGGTAACGGCGAAGTTTTTG
Source organism: Pirellulaceae bacterium (assembly GCA_051010855.1). Lineage (GTDB taxonomy): Bacteria > Planctomycetota > Planctomycetia > Pirellulales > Pirellulaceae > CAJQPP01. The sequence goes on from JBPCVB010000234.1 coordinate 5,747, forward strand.
AGCAGATGCCCATTGAGCAGGAACTGAAGGACAGTTACCTGACGTATGCCATGAGCGTGATCGTGTCGCGTGCGCTGCCCGATGTGCGTGATGGTCTGAAGCCTTCGCAGCGTCGGATCCTTGTGGCCATGAATGATCTTAATCTTGGACCGGGATCCAGCCGGGTCAAATGCGCAAAAATCTCCGGCGACACCAGCGGTAACTATCACCCACATGGCGAGAGTATCGTTTACCCCACGCTGGTGCGCATGGCCCAGGAATGGAACATGCGTCATGTGTTGATCGACAAGCAGGGCAATTTTGGATCGATCGCCGGATTGCCCCCGGCGGCCATGCGATATACCGAAGCGCGTTTGTCGCCCGTCGCTGCGTTGATGCTGGACGACTTGCGGCTGGACACGGTCGACTATGTTCCCACCTACGACGAGCGTCGCACGGAACCGACGGTCTTGCCCAGCAAGTTTCCCAATCTGCTGGTTAACGGTTCCAGCGGCATTGCCGTCAGCATGGCGACCTCGATTCCGCCGCACAATCTGGGCGAGGTTTGTGATGCGTTGAAACTGCTGATTGACAATCCCAACACGTCGGTGGACGAGATCATGGAAGTCGTTCCCGGTCCGGACTTTCCGACAGGTGGAGTGATTTGCGGCAGGGCGGGAATTCATCGCGCCTACCACACCGGTCGCAGCACGATCGTTGTACGTGCCAAATGTGAAATCGAAGAATTCAAAAAAGGCAGATATCGTATCGTTGTCAGCGAAATACCCTACACCCAGTCGCGTGATTCGGTGGTTGAAAAAATCGCCAACCTCGTCAAGGGCGACAAGGTCAAGGGGATCTCGGGGATCAAGGATCTCAGTGACCTGAAGGAACCGGTCAAACTGCTGATTGACATCAAGTCTGACGCGGATCCGGATGTTGTCCTGAATCAGCTGTACCAGTTTTCACCATTGCAGTCCTCGATCTCGATGATCTTTCTTGCGTTGGTCGACGGCAAACCACGCGAGTTGACGATCAAGCAGATTTTGCAGGAGTTCATTCGTCATCGTGTCGGCGTGATTCGGCGTCGCACCCAGTTTTTGCTGGCCCGCGCCCGTCGCCGCAAACACACCATCGAGGGATTATTGCTGGCCCTGGCCAACATCGATGAAATCATCGACACCATTCGCAAGTCCCAAACACAGGCCGAGGCCAAAACGAAATTGATGACCATCGAGTGTCCGGCACCGATGATGCAACGGGCGTTGGGTGATGAAGGGTTCAAGGTCTTCCAGTCTGAACGCGGTGAGGCAGACAGCTACACGCTGACCGCCGTGCAGGCGGATGCCATTCTGAAAATGACTCTGGGACAACTCGTCAATCTCGAGCAGGAGAAACTCGGTGACGAGCACCGGAAACTGTTGGAAGAGATCCTGGATTATCTGGAAACGCTGGGTGACCAGCAAAAAATCTATCGCATGATCAAGGAAGATCTGGCAGAAATTCGTCGCAAGTACGCTGACAAACGACGCACGGAAATCTCAGGCGAGGAAATCGGCAGTATCGACATCGAAGACCTGATCGAAGAAGAGAACATGGTCGTGTCGATTTCCCATCGCGGTTATATCAAACGCACTCCGGTCAGCAGTTACCGCGCGCAGCGTCGTGGCGGCAAGGGCATGAAGGGAGCGAAGACCGAGGACGAGGATCCGATCGAACACGTCTTTGCAGCCAGCACCCACGATTACCTGCTGTTCTTCTCGACCAAGGGCAAGGTGTATTGGCGCAAGGTCTACGAATTGCCTCAGTTGCGGCGTGACAGCCGTGGCCGGGCCATCGTCAATTTGCTGCAACTGGCAGATGGTGAGGAGATTGCCGATTGCCGGGCGATCCGCGATTTCTCTGCCGAGAATCACTACCTGATGATGGCTACCCGCAATGGCCTGGTGAAAAAAACGGAGCTGAAGGCCTATAGTCGGCCCAAACGCAACGGCATCATCGCAATCAAGTTGCGAGAGGATGATGAGCTGATCGATGTTGTGGTCACCAAAAAAGGTGATGACATCATTCTGTCGACCGCGTCCGGAATGGCAATTCGTTTCGACGAATCAGATGCCCGACCGATGGGCCGCAACACATCTGGCGTCAAGGGCGTTGCGTTGAGCGAAGGCGATCAACTGGTGGGCATGGTGGTTGTCACTGATCCCGAGGCCACACTGTTGACCGCTTGCGAACACGGATATGGCAAACGAACTTACTTTGGCAAAAGCGACGAAGGTCCCGAGGACGAAACGTCCAGTGCCATGCGGTATCGTCGTCAAAAGCGTGGCGGCAAGGGCGTCCGTGATATCAAGACCACGGCCCGCAACGGCAGGGTAATCGGTATCCTGCCGGTTACCGATGACGATGAAATTCTCATGATGACGTCACGGGGAAAATTGCAACGGATTGCGTGTAGCGATATCAAGCCGATCGGTCGCAACACCCAGGGTGTGCGAATCATGACGCTGGACGAGAGTGACACGCTGGCCGCCGTGGTCAGGGTGCCAGCGGACAGCAACGGCGATGAGGTAGACGCCCCCGCCGATACGGCGCCTGACGCGCCTGACACACCGTCCGCCGAGCCTGCAACCAACGAAGGACCGAACAACGCCGAGTAAGGGTCCTCATTGAAGAGACCCTCCCCGCGAGCAAGTATCGGGACCTGGGACCGGCTGCAAGCCAGCAGGTCAAAATCAGTCTTTCCGAAAACGGGCCATTTGGTCAAAAATACGTCCTGAGGTCGGTTTGCCCTTTACGCAGAGGGTGGCTGGTTTAATTTGGGAGGTCTACAGCAAGTCGTCAGTCCCGGCGACTTGTCCCTCCGGAGTTGGCATCAGCCGCTCCCCGCTCTCATTTGTCGCCGCCTCTTTCAGCCCTCACCTGGAGATTTGATTCATGGATATCGCCATGATTGGTACCGGTTACGTTGGCCTCGTTTCGGGAACCTGTTTTGCCGAAAGTGGAAACCACGTAACCTGCGTCGATATTGACCAGAAGAAAATTGACGATCTGAACAACGGCAAGATTCCAATTTATGAGCCGGGGTTGTCGGAACTGGTTGTTCGCAACACGACGGCAGGGCGGCTGGCTTTTACTACCGAGCTGCCCAGTTCCGTGCGTGACGCCAAAGTGGTCTATCTGGCCGTGGGTACCCCGCAGGGTGAGGATGGTTCGGCGGATCTGTCAGCATTGTGGAGTGTGGTTGCTTCGATCGCCCCGCATATCCGCGATGACGTCGTGATCGTCACCAAGAGCACCGTGCCGGTTGGCACCAACGCCGGAATCTGGAATCGCCTGCACGAAATCAATGGCAAACGTTATCACGTGGCGAGCAATCCGGAATTTCTCAAGGAAGGTGCTGCCATTCACGATTTTATGTATCCGGATCGCGTGGTTGTGGGGGTTCGCGATCAGGAAGTCGCAGATGTACTGCAGGAACTATATTCACCCTTCCTGCGCACCGACAAACCATTCCTTGCCATGTCACCAGAGAGCGCAGAGTTGACCAAGTATGTGGCCAATGCGTTGCTGGCGACCAAGATCAGCTTTATCAACGAGATGGCCAATCTCTGTGAAGCGATGCAGGGAGATATAAATGACGTGCGTCGAGGGATCGGCCACGACCAGCGAATCGGATTCGCCTTTTTGTTCCCGGGTGTGGGTTATGGCGGCAGCTGTTTTCCCAAGGACGTACGAGCGTTGGCCAGCATGTCGCACATCAACGGTTTGCAGCAGACTATTTTGAATGCTGTGGACGACGTGAATAATCGACAAAAGCACATCTTGATCGAGCGAATTAACGAGCATTTCCAGGGCAATCTGGCGGACAAGGTCTTTGCAGTCTGGGGACTCGCCTTCAAACCCAAGACGGACGACATTCGTGAAGCTCCAGCACTGGTGCTGATCGATCGATTGCTGGAACGCGGAGCCACCGTGCGGGTATTCGATCCGGAAGCAATGGAAAACGTCCGCGAAGAATACGGCGACAAGTTGCAGTACTCCAACCGCTCGATCGATGCACTTAAGGGTGCCGATGTACTGGTGATCAACACCGAATGGGACATGTTCCGACATCCCGATTTCAACGAGATCAAGGCCATGATGGCCGAGCCGGTGATCTTCGATGGTCGCAACCTGTACGACAACCGGCAAATGGAAAAGCTGGGATTCACGTACTATTCGATTGGCCGACCTCCGGTCCGCGATTCGATCGAAGCCAAATAGCACGGATTCGGCAGCCGGCGCAGCTGGTTCGGGCACGCGGTGTCGATATTCGAATCCCCGCGCGTCTAGGTGCGTCGGGGCATTTGCTCGAGCTGTTCGCGGAGGCTTTGCAGGTCAGATGTGGAATCACTGACTAGTCCCGAGCCATTGCTGCCGTCGGCCGGCCAGTCCCGTTCGGCCGACGATTCGACTTCCTGTTGCAGGGCGGTGATCCAGCCAGGCAATTCGAAGCCGACGCCAATAGGTTGTTGCGTCAGCGACTCGGCATAGTTTTCAATCATTTCAAATGACCGCAACGCTGCGTCCTTGTCGGCGTCGTGCATGGCGCTGGGAACGAGCGATACCAGGCGGTCGACGTGCATGGGATGCACGAATCGTTCATTCAGTCTTTGACTAACAGTCGCCATCTGAATGGAGTAACGTTCCTGAAGTCCGTGCAGCTTTTCAATCAACTTGTCGGCTTCGGGATTAACCCGATTGGCCAGCAGCCGTCGCCACAGCCGGGCAACCGAGTTCTCGCCGAACCGTACCAGTGACTCGTGAGCCCAGATGACGGGCTTGAGATTCCAGCAGACTCGATCATAGGAATAGCGCAGCCGCAGAAAGTCCAGCAACACGAATAACAGTCTTCCATTGTCCGACTGTGTAGTCGTGCAGTTGTAGTCGCGATACTCGTTGAAATTCTCAATGATCGCTTCCAGCACCCACGTGAGATGGCGGATGGCGTCCTTGCGTGGATAGCCCTGGCTGATTTTTTCGACAAACCGCATGCCAATTTCATCCGAGTTCTCATCCTCAACATGGATTAGCCAGGTTTCCACTCCCTGATGCAGTATCGCGCGTATGTTAGCGAGGTTGAGGAACTGCTGTGTAAAGATCTCGTCACCGAACTGGTCAATGAACTCGACCAGTTGGTCCCACGACGCGTCGTCACGAACCTTTTCAAGCACACTTAGCCGCAATGTCTGGCTATGGCTGAGCCACAGCATCAACATGGACTCAGCGAGAATCTCCAGACAATCGAACAAGGCGTTTTGGCTTTCGTCACTAACGCCGCCGGAATTGTCACCGGCTTCCGATTCCGCATCGTCCCGGCGTGCAGCCTCGATCAGGGCCTCGACCATGGCGGTGTAACCAACCCGAAACAACTCGTCAAATTCGGTGACCGCACCCTGTCGTACCGACTGGTTGCGTTCCATCATCAATGCCAGGTGAATCAGCTCGCGTGTTTCTGTAAAGCGACCCAGCCGCGGCAAGCTGTCCAGCAACTGCTCGATCATGCATTGACGAACTCGGGTGGAAACGATCTTCAGCGGATCACCGCCCTTGGACAACGGGACGTATAACAGCGGCTTGCCTTCCAGCAACGACATCAGGGTGGGCAGATCGCGGGATAATTGTTCCTGATCGCGGCCCAGAATCGCCGACAAGACCTGAATCCAGGCAGTCTGTTCCTGGTCTTCTTCATCGCCGTTGCCCTGGGGGCGTGCCTGAGGCGGGGCGACCGCGGCCAGCAACCTTGCCGCACTGGTCGTGTCGACACGCAGGCTGATGGCATGGTCCAGCATCATTTCCTTGAACAGCCGCTGGCGATCGTAATCGACCAGGGACTCAGCCGAACCATCGGGATTGGGCAGCCGATACCTTTGGATCGACTTGATTAACTCATCGATCTGGCGGCAATTCGTGTTGGCTTGTTGGCACCAGTCGCCGACTTTGCGCGACTGTTGTTCAAGGAATTCCGCATGCTCGTCGCTATCCAGGCTGGCGTCCGTCAGATCATTGACAAACATGGCCGCTTCCAGCCAGTACTCGGCCAGCGCCTGCAGGAATTCGAGGCGGTCTGCGATTCGCTGGAATTCAGCCTGGATACTCTCCTCCGAGCGATTGCCGGTATCAAAGACCGAGCCTTCAAAACCGTCATCGGCCGATTCGCGAAACACCATGTCCTCGTAGGCGGCGCGATACAGGTTGTCCCCATCGTCATCCATGGTTGCGGTCGGCAGGCCATCGGCGCCATTTTCTGTCGCGTTGCCGTTAGCCGTATCCAGACCAAATTTCGGGACATTCCAGAAGTCGCCGGCATTGGCTTCGATGTAGTCACAAAACTTGCGGATGTGCCCCCACGTCTCCAGATAAAATCCGGATGACGGTTCGGCGGCCACCAGGGCACGTTGCCTGCTGATCCATTCGAGCACCAGCGACTGAAACGAGCCAGTCGTTTGTTGCAGCGGCATCGTCTCGCTCTGGTTCAGCCAGTGAATCAGCAAGGCCATGGAGGTCACAAAGTCCTGTCGGTCAATCAGGCAACTGATCGCCAGGATGTAGGCACGGGGCGATGTGAACGATTGCGCGTGCCGGGCCCAGAACTGCACATCGCCGCTTTGCGCGCCAGTCTTGTGCCATTGGTTCAGGAGGCTGGCAACATCCCGCGTCGCGGCAAAAATCTCGTGCGCATCTGCTGACTCCACGCTGCTGACCTGATGCACGGCAAATCTGTGCCACCAGTCAACCACTTCGCGAAAGTGCTTTTGCACGTGGTCGCTAATGGATTGGCGATCGGCTGCCTGACTGGTGATCCAGACCTGTGAGGCAAAGCAAAAGATCTGTTCCATCAGCTGTACCAGTTCGTCTGCGCGATGGTCCCGCACGCTGTTGTCAGAACCTTCAAACAGGTTGTAGTTGGCATCAAAGCCAATGATGTTCCACGGATCAATGATGGCGCCGCAACCGACGGCGCGTTGCAGCAGATCAAACAGTCTTGGCAATGTCTCGCCGGCCAGAGAAAGATCGCCGTCTTCCAAAGCCTGGTAGCCCGCGTACATCAGGCATTCCAGCTGGCACAACATGCGGGCGGAGGCCACGGGCAAAATATTGGCATGCCGAATCGCAGCCTGGTCGTAGCCCATGCGTGAAAAGATCAACGCGAGATGGACATGCACCATCTGAAACGCGCGGTAACGTGCCAATTGCCGGTTCAGGTGCTGGCGGGCTGCTCCGAACGGCTGTTGCCGCGTTTCCGCTTCGGTCAGCAATCGGTGACGATGTGGGTCTTCAATACGTGACAACAGGTCGGCGTAGAACTGGTCGCGATACCGGGCGATTCGCGGCAGCAAGTTGGACAGAGTCACGGTGGAGTCATGTGCGCCCGGTCCATATCCGCAAATGCCCGCCGCCATCAGGATCGTACCGGCCAGCACAGATCCTGCTTCCAGCACCAATTCGCCGCGCGGCAGCTCCGCTGTATCGGTGATCCGTGACGTCAGGGCGTCCAGCGTTACCTGATGGATAACAAAGCGGCGGTACCGGCCCTGATTGTCGATGTGATGCTCGTCCCACTGGCCGAAGTGATGATTGGGCCGTTTGTTCACGGGGTGATCAAAGTCAAACGAGCGCGGATCAATGGCCAGCTCATCAAGCAGTTCGGGATCGAACTGGGCCTCCTGCAAAATTTGTGGATCGGTTGCGTGTAGCAATTCAATCGCACACTCAAGCACGTCGCGATGCGGTCCGTGCGCCACACCGGCACCGCGAATGTAAACGGGAATGGGGCGAACCCATTCATGCTCGCACGGTTCGATTTTCTGCGATTCGAGTACCGCCACAGGCCGATGCCCGATGAAGTCATTCAGGCGTGCGATGATTTGCCGCGCGGTCTCCTCGGGCGAAACCTGGCCCGATCCAAATTGCAACACAGCTTCAAATATGCGCCCGGTAAAAAACGAGTTAAACAGTGACTCCGGGCTGTGGTGAAAAAGCAGATCGCGGTGGTGGATCAGATACAGTGGCAAGACGTGCTGAAATGTCAGCCTGATCGCATTGCGGGCCTGCTCGGCATCGGAAAAAGCGGGGTTGTTTTGCTCGGCAAGTTGCAATTGTTCCTCAAGCAACTCGTGCACCGACTCGTGAGCAATGCAACCCTCGTGAGGATCATCCAGCGCTGCAAACACGCCGTCAAGCGATTGCAGCATTGATGGATCTTCAGCGCCGGAAGAAAAATTCAGATAACCCAGCACGCGTTCGACTCGGGTCAGATCCTCGTTTTGCAAGCGGGCCGGGGTGCTCATGCATCGAGCCCCTTACGCACGCATGGTCGCGCCAGCAGCAACAGCAGCATACGGGCCAGATTGACCTGGATGATCCGAATTACCATCGATGCTGTTCCCGACAAACCTTTCCCCGACACCTCGCCCGGAAACCGGCACAGCCAACAAAACAGGTCGCCGCGGGCAGGAAGACTATCGTACGAAATCGCAGTTTATTTGGTCTATGGGGGCCCTGTCGGGAAGCACCATCACGCCACATGTTGGCTTGAGGACGCGAGGTCATGCGTTCAATCATGGCTTGGGGCGGCCGGGCCAGCCCGCCAGGCCTCAGCCACAAAGTCCGTTTCTGAGGTTTACGCCGGTCTGTGCGGAATGGCCTGAAAACACGGCCTCAACAACGAGCTGAACCGAAAATAAAAATGACATCGGTGGCCCCTGCAGCTAAAATTGACACTAATTATCGATTCGCCGAGACGGGACAGGGTTCTCATGAAAACGACTTTCTTATCCGCGCCACGACGGCTGTCGTCGTTGCTGGCACTCGCCATTCTGGCGTCATTTGCCATCATTCCTTGCCCCTGGGCCGAGGCCGTTGACGTCCGTGATGACGTGGCCCGACAAGCGGGTTTGACCGTGATGTGGCAAACGCAGATCCAACACGATCCAACGCAGGATCGAATCGTCGATATGCACCTGCATGTCCACGACGACAAGGCGAACTCGTATTACGAAATCCGCTATGGCGGGATTCGCGAAACGGTCTCCTTTGATG
>JBPCVB010000235.1:0-3412 GCA_051010855.1 Pirellulaceae bacterium
CGTGCGCATTACATCGTGACTGGTTTGACAACGCCCGCAATCCAGCGAAATCACCAGATCACGATCCAGCGACAGGGATTGCACGGGTTCAGACTCATCGGCCTGCAAACTTTCGACCACCTCCGACAGGCTGTTTTGGCAACTCATTTCCGATTCAATGATCGGCTCGTATGTTTCGTGGCTGAGGCAATCCTCACGGTGCTGGAACTCTGATTTGTAGAACTGATTGGCCGCGCCGTTGAACACCATGGCGGATCCATGGTCCGTGGGGATGCCGTGTAGCAGCTTAAGAGCCTCCTGCACCTGTAACCCGCCAATAATGGAAGCGATGGTGGGCGCTGTCGGCACCTTGCCCTGCAACAGATCCTCGCGTTTGAGCAGGGGGCAACTGTAACGCAGCTGGATTAACTGGTAATCCATTTCCGTCATGCCGCATTCGTAACAGGCACCGTCGGGCGGGATAAAGACCTTGGCCACACCATTTACCTCCTGAATCCCGCCGTCGATCCAGGGAGTGCCAACTTTCCAGCACATACGATTGACCCACAAACGGGCTTCGCGATTATCCAGACAACCGATCACCAGATCCTTTTCGCGAACCAGTCCCAATCCAATTTGCGTCAGTACGTTGCCGTTGATGGCGGTTATGGAGACATCGGGATTAAGGTCGCGAACGGCGCGGGCGGCGACATCCGCCTTGGCCTGTCCGGTGTCCTGGGCGCGATACAGCACGCTGCGTGACAAGTTGGAATTTTCAATGACGTCAAAGTCGATCAACGTGATATGGCCGATTCCGACCAGGGCCAGGTTTTTTAGCACCTCGTTGCCAAGCGCTCCGGCGCCCACGACCAGCACGCGGGACCGGCGCAAGCGGTCCTGGTCCCACCAGCCGATTAGTTTCAGCCGAGAGTAACGGTCGTCTTCATCGATCGTGACTCGTGGTTCGTTCATTTGCGTTTCATGCAATGTTCGGTTCAGCCTTGTGCTGCGGGGACGACAAAAAATCCGGTGTCGACGATTTGCCCCTGTCGCCACTGAAAGAACCCCAGTTCCCCCTGTCTGGGATCGACGACCAGGGCAACCTGCCAGGGCTGCTGGAAAAAGTGGCGGTGGATGAACTCGTCTTGCCGCGACAAAAAGATACCAAAACCCGGGTGTGTATGATGCCACCCCACAATTTGTTGTTCGGGAAACTTCTGTTCCATTTGCCGGTGCACCGCGGCCCAGGTGTCGTGAGTGAACGTCAGCGAGTGATGTTGACTGAGCAGCGACGTAGCCTGTACGTATTCGTGGATTTCCACGAACAACGTTTGATGTTCGGGATCCCGGAAGACGCCACCCAGCAAAAAGCCGCCGACTTCGAAATCGGGGTACTCGTCAGAGATTTGCAGAAGCTGATCAAGCACGCGAGCGTGAACAAAAATGGGCGGAACACCCTGGGGAATGGCGCCCAGCTTTTGACACGAATCGGCCCCGGTCAGACGCGGTAACGAAGCGGCCGGCGCATCGAATGTCGCGGGCTGTGCGCTGGCTGAAGACAAGGCACCATTCATAAGCTGTGTCCGGAAAAGTGGCGGTTACCCCGAAAATCGAGTCGGTCCCCCGGAGCGGTCGGCGCTAGCCGGGGGTCTGACAAATGGCGACCCCGGCTGTTGGAGAGCTCGCTGCCGCTTATATTCGCGCAGCTGGCCTAATCCAAAAACGTTATGCCGTCGTTCGATTTTCGAGTCTCACGGACGACATTCACAACCATGTCATTGGCGGCCTTGCGACTGGTATCGACAACAACTGGCGGTGGCGCGGTCCGGTTGGTTTTGACTTCCGCCGTCACGATCTCGTCGGCTTGACCGGCGACCAGATTGCGCAGTGATCGATCGTCGAGCGGAAAACGAAAGTCACCTTGCTCGCGGGCCCACAATGCCGCTTCGCGATTGTAGGGACTCTCCACGTCATAGTTTTGGTAACGAATCATGTCCCACAACATGACGCAGAGTTCATCCAGTCGCAAACTGGGTACCCAGTTGGTTCCGTAACCACCGAGGCAAACGATGCCGCTGGAGGAAATATTGGGATGGAAAACCGGCGTCTGCCACGTGATGCCCGGGATCAGTCGCGGATAAGCCGCACCCAGGTCAACAACGATTTCGTGCGTATCACGCAGGGCCACCGTATTGCGTTTGGTTTTGTACGTACCCGGTCCGCGGAAGAAGAAACGGTAGACTTCGGGAAGCCGTCCGATGCTCTCGTAATCGAAAATTGTACTCTCGGCGCTGAGTTGCTGGATTCCCCGATAGTCTGCTTCGAGACGACGGATGCGAGGTGATTTTCTCATTAGCCAGCGACAATTTCCGGATAAACGATGAGGTGGTCACCATCCTCGACCATGGCCTCAACGAGCGTCTGGTCTTCGCGCAAACGCTTGCCGCCTTCCTTGTGGTCCAGGCTGTAGCTCATGGGCTGGCCATCGGGGCCAACCACGGGCAAGTTCATTTTGGTGATGATATTGGGCAGGATTCGCTTGACGATGACGGTATCCGCAACGACTGCTTCCACCGACTTGGCTCCCGTTTGATCGAGGAACGTGACTTGCGTTCCCTGTCTTTCCGACGTCGCGCTCATTTGCCTGACTCCAGTATCATTATCTCAAGAAATCCGGTGTTTCCCCTTATTCGACGAGGTTTACCGAATCTTTGCTTCAATCTTAGCGAAAACCATCTGGCTGGCAATAATTTTAACGGCCCAGCCTAAATGGTTGTCAATTCACGGCTTAGCTTACTTTACTACGGTGCATTCAATCCGCCTGTTCGCGGCGGTCGTTTCGTTCCCCGGCAAGCTGATCGAAGGATCATGACAGCAGGCCGTTGGGGTGGTCCATCGCCACAAAAGCCATGTTTAACCGCCTGCTTCGCTGGCCAGCAATCCATAAAACGCGACATCCTCGAACTTGCCCCATTTCTTGATGTGACCTCGTAACTGACCCTCCAGGTGCATGCCGATCTTTTTGAGCACACGTCCTGAAGCCGGATTACGGGTCATGTGATGAGCGTGAATCTTGTGCAATCCGAAATGATCGAAGCCGAATCGAACCACAACCTCGGCCGCTTCGGTACAAAATCCGCGTCCCCAATACGGTTGTCCCACCCAGTACCCCAGTTCCGCGTTTTCATCGGACGAGTTGAGTTCCAGTCCGATCGCTCCGACGGGCACATCGATGTTGGGTTTTTCGCAAATCGCAAAAACCGATGCTTTGCCCTCGTTCCAGAATTCTTCGTGCTGGGAGATCCACTTTTCGGCGCCCCCTTCGGGATACGGATGCTCGATAGAGCGGGTGTGGGCGGCGATCTCACGGCACTGCAGCAGTTCCTGAACCACCGGCGCATCGGCTTGGGTAAAGGGCCGCAACAGCAATCTG
>JBPCVB010000236.1:0-2585 GCA_051010855.1 Pirellulaceae bacterium
ATCGCGGCCGGTTCCTGATCACCGGGATTGAAGAATTTGAAGTCAATCTGGGTGAGGACGTGAAACCGAAGCTCAAACTCCTCGTCCTTGCTGACAAAAGCGAATCCATCGCCAAATTGGGCTTCGACTTCTCGCGGCTCGCCCGGCGGCACCCACTCCGGTAGTTCTTCAGATGATTCGGATTCGGCCGACTCGCCACTGGACTCCCACGATTCGCTGTTACCCCGGGGTTCGCCTTCACCCTGTTCGGCACGCCCCGCATCGCCTGATTCCAGGCCTTGTTGTGGATCGCCAGTTTCCTGATCGTGGTAATAGGAGTCCGAGAACTGGTCTCGCCAGGCACTCTGCGCATTGGCAACCCTGGAAAAGGCCGGCGAAGCAAACAGCATGATGCTGGCTGCGACGCACAGTACAAACCGGCTCAACCCGGGCTGTTTCGTGATTATCTGGCACATCATTGGATGATTCGCGATCAGGAACGATGCTACATCAGCGCATTTCGTCTGTTTATCGGCGAAAACCAGCCTCAAAATGGACCTATTCTGCAAACTTCGCCTGATCGACAAAGTTGTCCAGGATCACATGCTTGCGCCACGATGCTGCCAGGGTTCTTACCGCGGAGAACGGCGATGGCTAGTTCACGCTCTCTTCAACGGCTATCGCCCCCGCCCCTGTCAACAAATCCGGTTCGTCGCCACTTGGCGATGTTGGAGGCGGATCGATCAAGCCGGCCGCTGACAGAAATGACACCAGCCAGGTCACTGTTTTTTCCAGGTCCGGCTCTGTCTTCGCCAACGTGCTCCGGTCGCACCACGCTCGATAATCGGCATTGTCGTATCGCATGTGGCTCATCGACTTGAATTTTTCGCGACTGTTGTTGAAAAACGCGATCAACGGAAACAGGTCGTCGTCAACCGTGCAGTTGTTGTTCACATGTTCGACGAATCCGTCTGTGTCCGTGTAGGCAAACTCGTAGCCGAACAGTTCAGTCATGCAACGACTAACGGTTTTCATCGAATAGTATTCGTCCGCGGTCAGGTGAAACGTCGTTTGCCCAAAATCATCCAGCAAGGAAATCGCCACGATATTGTTGCCGCAGATTTCCACGGGCAGAAAGCTGAGTTGGTTTTCCGAGTCTACCGAAAGCTGGTGTCTGATCATGTATCCGAGAACCCGAGTGGTAATGTCACTACGCATGTAGTGGCCGGATTCTGATGCCGTGATTAATGCCGGCCGGAAGACACGTGTTTTCAAACCCCGCTTCTCCGCTGCATAGACCAATTGTTCGGCAACCCATTTCGACTGGGGATAGCCAAAATTCAATCCATCCATGTCAGCATTTCGCGAGGTCTCCTTTTTGATTCCGATTACGGTCCAGCCAAAGATGAACGTCGTGGAAATGAAATTCAACTCCTTCGCCTGGCCTGTGCAGCACAGACGAATGATCTCGCTCGTTCCGCATACATTGGCCGCGCGCAACTCCTGATAGGTCTTCAAGTAGTCGACCTCAGCGGCACAGTGATAAACTGTCGTGACGTCTTCGGAGAGTGCATTCCATTGGTCAGGCGACAAGCCCAGATTGGGCTCAGCGATGTCACCACAAATGACTTGAACCCGGCTCTGCATGACCCGGGTTACCTGGCTCGATGTCATACCGGTCTTGGCCAGGGCAGTCTCTACTCGCGAACGGGCATGCTCCATGTTTTGGCCGCGCACCAGCGCAATGACAGTGTCGTCGGACAGACGCAGCAGGGCCTCCAGCAAAAAGGAGCCCAGAAAGCCCGTTGCTCCTGTCAACAGCACGGTCTTGTGTCGCGGCGTGGGGACAGCCGGCAGGGGCACACAGCTTGCATCCAATTCCGTATCATCGCGCATTTGCCGAGCCTCGGTGTCAACGATGGCCAGCATCGCGTCTTCCAGCTTGCGGCCGATCCGTTCCCGCGAGACACGTCCCGAGCGCAGCTCCTTGAACAGCGTTCTCAGGTCACCGATGGAGGCTGCCTGCAAGAGCCGTAGATCATAAATCACGTCGGAAAAATCCATGTCGGCCGAGTCAATTTGGCTGGCGAATTTCTCCAGACGAAGACTGAGTTCAACCAGTTCCAGCGAATCCATTCCAAGCTCCCCAATCGTGATTGAATCGCGGATTTCTTCACCACTTCTTCGTACCAGGGATTCCAGATAGTCTTCGATACTCTCTTCAATTTCCTCCTCTTCGGCGGGTTGATAAATGTCCAGGAATTCCAGCTGGCCTTGCAGGAATGCCGATTGACATTTGTGGCGGGCGATTTTTCCTGATGTCGTGCGGATAATGGAGCCGCGACGCGCAACCGCTACGGCCGCCACGGGAATTTGAAACGCAGTAACGATCTCGCGATGAATATCTTGCAGGTTAGGCGCCCGCTGAAGGTTGCGCGCCTCAATGAACACACACAATCCGGATTCGCCGGTTGGCTCCACCGGAATTCCGAAAACGGCGACGCGGCCCGCCTCAACTTCAGGGAATTGAGATTCGATCGTGGATTCAATGTCTGGCGGAAAGATATTCTTGCCACGTATCACAACCATGTCGTCAATTCGGCCAT
>JBPCVB010000237.1:0-6827 GCA_051010855.1 Pirellulaceae bacterium
GAACGGCTACGGCATCGCCGGTGTCATTCAAAACGCGGCCTTTGCCGGTGCGGCCAATGGTGTACCAGGTGCGGTGGAATTCAACCTGGAAGAGACATTGCTGGAAAACCTGTTGCTTGGTGGCGGAGAAATCACACTCAGTGATGCGGCCGGCCGCTACAACGGTCTGGTGCTGACGTTTACCCAGGGCGAATTGCGGGGCACGTCGGTTCGCGTCATCGGCTATTCGGGCTCGGAACCGAGTTCGGTCACGGGTTTCCCCTACACGTTTACGGTTTATCCGGAACAATCACGCGACGTTCCCGCCAACATCAGTGACATCGATGGCGACCGGGTCCTGCTCAACGGCCGGGCCTATATGGGCTGGGGAGCTGGCGGGTTAAGTACGAGTGGTGGCGACGCCAAATTGGCCCTGACCTCCTTGCAGCCGAATCTGCGCGGGCAGACTCTGGCCACACTACAGACCTATATCAGCACAGGTGTAAACGAAAGCTGGGACGCCATCGACCATCAGAATCTGTTTCTGGGTGGCTGGGTCGACGACAACCGCAATTCCGTGGCTGACGGCACTGACCAAAATGGACTAAGGGACCCCAACGAGTTTATCGCCAGCTTTGATCGTTACGAATTGTTCTCCGGCCAGGGTGGTATTACCGGCGGAGCGCAGGACTTTCGCGCCATTGGCGACCCGGCTGATACAACGGTTGTGGGGATGCCGACAGTAAACGACCTGCAAGTTGACAACGATGGCGATGGTGAGCCGGACAGTGTCTGGATGGATGTGGGCTACCCGGTCCAGACCGATATCAACGGCCGCCGCTACAAGCCGCTGGTGGCCTACATGGTTGTGGACATGGACAATCGATTTAATATCAACGGCCACGGTGACCTGTTCGACTTCGATCCCGACGGCGATGGCGTGGTGAACCGCGCGATCCAGAGTTCGGGCGTCAATCTGCTGGGCAATGTCGATCCGCTGGCCGCGAACTTGCCGCATGGACAGTATCTGGGTCCACCCGAGATTTCCATGGCACCGTTGCTGGGTACCGACACAGAATATCAGGAATTGGTATTCAGTCGTTACGGCGAAGATAACTTGCCCGGCAACGGCATGTTGCGCGACAGCTGGTCGCGGTATCAGCATTTCGGACATCCGGATATGTTCCATCCCAGGGAGATCTATCCCAACCAGTACGTAGGTGGTTTGTTTGGAACCGCTTTGGACATCCATGGACGGTATGGATTGGGCATGCCACATTTTTTCTCCGGCGTCCCAGTGAATTTGCCGACGGCCGACGCGGATAGCACGCTGATTCCGCAGGACGAAATCAGAAACTCAGCGTATGAATACAGCTTGTTTCCACATTCCCGCTACGCTGCTGTGCCGGCCGAGGTCAGCGATGATCACCCCTTTTCGGCTCAGGAAATCGAACGGTTGCTACGACAGTACGATCGCGATGCAAAAATGCTGCCCAGTCGAGTGGAAGACCTGATTGGCAGCGTATTGAGTGCGGATGATCGACACTTGCTGACGGCTCACAGCTTTGAAACACCTGCCATCCCGGGTCTGGATCCCGACATCACGCTGGGTGAAGCGCCGGGTAATCCGGTTCCAGTCACCCAACGCGTTTACAACCTGTTGATCGGCAACGGTATGACTTCGTTGCGGGCCAATGAAACACTAAGCGAGTTGTTGTCCTACGAGATTCGTATGGGATTGCCGTTTGACCTGAATCGTCCGTTCGGCGATGGCCGGGACAATGACGGCAACGGGATTTATGACGAACTCACCGAAATCGATCAGAACCGCGAGTTTCTGGACGCCGTGAACGGTCTTGAGATCAAGATGGACCCGGATGGCGACGGGGGCCCCAACAACAGTTACCTGTCTCGCTACAACTTTGCCAAGCAACTGTATGTCCTGGCATTGGTCGTCACCGGCGATACCAACGTCTTTACGCCGGTCTTGACGCCGCCAGGACATCCCGACACAACGCGGCGTCGGGCGATGGCCCAATGGGCCATGAACGTCGTCGATTTCCGCGACTCCGATTCGATTCGGACTCCTTTTGAATTTGACTTCAATCCATTTGACAACGATGGCTGGTCCGCTGATGGAAACCTGACCACGCCTGATCCGGGTACCGAAACGATATGGGGCCTGGAACGTCCTGAGTTGGTGCTGACCGAAAGCGTTGCGTTCCATGATCGCCGCAGCCAGGATCTGACGGCGGGCGGTGGTCTGTTCAGTGACGGCGACGATGATGATTACGACAGTCGCCTGATTCCCAATGCATCCGTGTTCTTTGAAATTTATCGCCCATGGACCCAGGACAATACTAATCATTTGAATGCCGCTGAAATGGATCTGGCTGGCTCGGGTGGTGTCGACCTGATGCAAGAGTCGGCTCCTGGCCATCCGGTTTGGCGACTGGTTGTGAGTACCGGTGCCAATTTCATGGATGCCAATGGCATTGATGTCGACGACATGCCACAGTCCGAGCAGCTACGTCGAATTTACTTTCGTCGACCGGACGCTGTGATCGAACCGGAGGTTATGGGCAGCCGCGAAAAAGTGTACTACCCGAGTGCCACTGTGCAAGGTTATTTGGGCGGCATTGCCTCGATGGGTCCCGGTTCCTATGCCCTGGTCGGCTCGTCTGGCACGGCCACCGGTGCGATTTACGATACGCACTTTGGCCGTCGCAACGGGCCAACCTGGGATACCGAACTGGATCGTACACGCGGCATCACACTTTATCCTGACAGCGATCAGGTGGGCTTGCGAGCCGGATCGCCGGATGCAACTGAAACCGTATACGAATGCATCGCCATTCCCATCGATGCCTCTGCCTCGCCAACGGCGCCGACGGTGGAAATCACCAGATCACTTGGGGTTTCGGATCCCACAGACGGGTATTACGCCTATGAAACGCTGGCCGATGTAACTCCAGTTGCTGATGGCTATGAATTGCTTTCTTCACGGGGCACACCATTTGACGAAGATCCCGTGATTCACACTGATGCTATCGATCTGACGGCCGTGACAACAAACGGGCCCAGTTTTAATTTCCGAAGTGTCTATCTGCAACGGCTGGCTAACCCTGCGTTGCCGTGGGACGCCGTCACCAATCCGTATCTGACCATCGATCGTCAGTCGATTGATTTGACTGCGTTCAATGGCGCGATCGCCGCGGATGCCTCGTATCCCAATACGATGGATGCTCCAACGCAAATATTTGCCTCGAATGAACGCGGCCGGACCAACAACCCGGATCTCTCGTCGGTTGCCAGTTCGGCAGTCCAGCTGCGACGCGTCCTGTGGAAGGAAGAGGCCCAGACAGAAGACGGCAATGTCGTTGCGCAATCGGCGATTGCCGGCGACACACATCATTTCAATTATGAATTCTTCGGATCGCCTGGTTTTGTTAACCTGGCCTACGATCATCCGGACTTTTACGATGTCGGATTGAACCCGGCACCGGTCGGTTTTGCCGGACTCACATGGCTGAACAGGCCGCTGGCCAACCACTACGAGTTGCTGGAAGTCCCGTATACGACTTCATTTGAGTTGTTGCAAAGGTATACACTCGCGCGATCGTTTGATCCGTATATCGATCCGACCACATCGCCCAATCCCGGCGATGGACGTTTCGGTCACCTGATGAACTTTTATTCAGCCAAGTCCACCGCTGGCATCCAGCAGTTTCCGTCGGGTATGGGTGCGTTGCTGGATTTTGTACGCGTGCCATCGCGATTTGCCGGCACCCAGCGATATCTGAACGATTCCGGAACGCTGAGTCCGCCTTTTAACATCCTGTCACGTTATCGTGAGCCGGGCAAGATAAACATCAACACGATGATCGCTGACGAAGTTCGGATCGGATGGCTGGGAGCCGCTGGTGCGGGTGTCAACGCGGACGGCGAGGATCTCGCAGGAATGGCCACCACCTACCGGCTTGAAGAAGTGGACAAAACTGACTTTGAGGGTTCACGACGGAGTAATAGCAACGGTACCAGTCTCTCTCTGTTCGACAATCCTTTCCGCAATTTCGTTGACTTCGACAAGACTCCTTACGACATCCTTGTGTACGAATCGCCGGCACTGGCTACCTATTTGAGGAGCGAGATCAACGGCGGTACAGGTGGGTCCGCTGGACCTCCGCTTCTCGAAGCAGTCAGCACCTTTCCGTTTGCAGATCCGTTGCGGGACAGCCAATTCCGTTTTCAGAACTTCCGACGAATCGGTGCCACCACCACGACACGATCCAGTGTGTTTGCCATCTGGATCACCGTGGGTCGATTTGAAGTTGATGAAGATGAAAACCTGATAACAATTGGCGCCGGTGATGCGGTGCAGGGTGTGGAACTGGGAGCCGACACGGGCAAAGCCAAGCGTAGCCGCGGCTTTTTCATGATCGACCGTTCCATCCCGGTCGGCTACGAGCCGGGTGAGAATCACAACATCGAAAAAATGATTCTCACAGAAACCATCATCCGCTAGGCGGTGAAATTATCTGCCAAACAAAGCCCGCGCGAAAGCCGGGCTTTTTTATTGCGCCAGTGTCGACAGGAAAAAGCTAAGCCAACTTTTCCGCAATCAGCACTTCGCGTTTGCCGCCTTCCGGACCCCGAGTCTTGCCGACCTCAAATCCGACCGAGGTCAATCGCCGCTGGATCGCGGATTTGACGCAATAAGTCACGAGCCGGCCGCCGGGTTTTAACAGCGCATGCATTTTCTGAAACAGCTCTGCGGTCCATAGATCAGGCGCATCGCCGGGTCCGAATGGATCGTGGTAGATCGCATCGAACGAGTCAGCTTCGAGCGAGTCGACTGAATGTTGATGCGGGTTGACAACAGTAAGCTGCGCACAGCTGTACTGGACTCGCAGCGCGGAATCTGAATCAGGTGCAATTGAAGCACGTCCAAATATCGGATTGGCAAACATGTCAAACGCCGGCTGACATTGGTCGAGCTTTCCGTGTTCCAGCAGCCCGATCACGTCCCCGGAGAGAAAGCGAGTCTCGCAGCTCACGTACTCAAGCAACGCGTCATTGCGTATCGCAGCGGAAGCGGTGAGCCAGAAATTGAGGCCGGTGCCGAATCCGGTTTCGTAAACGCGCGCCGATTGTTTTCGCGACAGGATCCCGGCAATGCCGCTGTTCTCCAAAAACACAAGCCGGCTCTCTGCCAACGCACCCGATTCCGAATGCCAGGTCACTCCGGTCCTCAGGCATTTCAGCGTCCGCGAGCTGTCATCAGTGACAACCACGGTAAGGTCGTGATCAGCGACGGCAATTTGCTGGCGGTTACGCAACGACAAGGAAATGGCTCATAATTCGAACAAGGAACCGCTCGGCCGGAAAAAGGCGGGTTTTTACTGTAACCTGACCCGGGCCTTTCCGTATTGCGATGATAGCCGACGGACTGGCGACCGTCATTTCATTGCACCTTCAAGTCTCAACTATCAACCATCCATGGCCCTGATTCAGCTTGATAACCTTCAAAAATCATTCGGTAACCTGCAGGCGGTAGCCGGCATCAACCTGGAAATAGGCACCGGCGAGACGCTTGGCCTGCTGGGGCCCAACGGAGCCGGAAAAACAACGACCGTGAACATGATCATCGGATTGACGTCGCCCGACGCCGGATCGGTAACGATTGACGGTCGACGTCCCGGTCTGGCCGACACGCGGCGACAGATTGGGCTTGCGCCCCAGTCGCTGTCGCTGTACGAGGAGTTAACGGCACGCGAAAACCTGGAGTTTTTTGGGCGACTGTATGCACTGGAGCGCAGCCAGCTGAAAGAGCGTGTTGGCTGGGCTTTGGAATTCGCCGGCCTGGCCGATCGCGCCAACGACCGAACCGATACCTACTCGGGCGGGATGAAGCGGCGATTGAACCTCGCCTGCGCGATGATCCATCAGCCCACCGTGGTGTTGATGGACGAACCGACTGTGGGTGTCGATCCCCAATCGCGAAATCACCTGTTCGAGTGCATCGAACAATTGCAAGCCAAAGGTGTCACGATTATTTACACCACACACTACATGCAGGAAGCACAGCGACTGTGTGATCGCATCGCCATTGTCGATCATGGCAAGTTACTGGCGATCGATACGGTCGACGGTTTGATCAATACGTACGGTGGCAACTCGTTGCTGTTGGCCGAATTCCGGCATCGACCCGATGCTACGCACCAGCTCGCCGGATCACTGGACGACTTGTCATGGCGTGTCGAGACCGACGAGCCGCTCGTGGAAATTTCCAATGCATCGCGACTGGGCCTTGAATTCCAGTCCCTGAAGATTACGCAACCTGATCTGGAAAGTGTTTTCCTGTCGCTAACCGGCAGGAGCCTGAGGGATTAGTTGAAAGACCTGTGCGAGCGTCACCTTTTATCGTCACGTATTTAATCAAGTCGAGTGGATCCAATCATGAATGAAGTCATCGCCATGGCCGTGAAGGATATTCGTTTGATCTTTCGGGATCGCATGGCCTTCTTCTTTATTGCCGGGTTTCCCATTTTGATGGGATTGTTTTTTGGGCTGGTAATGGGCCAGGGGGGCTCGGGCGGTAGTGACAGCAAAATGCGTGTCGCCATGATCGATCAGGACCAGACGGAAATCTCACGCCGGTTTACCGAATCGCTGCAGCAAAACGATAACCTGCAACTGGAAATGGTGGATCTGGAAACAGGTCGGGAAAGCGTGCGCAAGGGAAATCGGGTCGGCATGATCGTATTGCCGTCGGGGTTCGGCGAAAGTGCCGGGATGTTCTGGGGCGATCCGCCCGTTGTGCAATTGGGGCTGGATCCCTCACGGGC
>JBPCVB010000238.1:0-7555 GCA_051010855.1 Pirellulaceae bacterium
GGAATACAGTGGCCGCGGCGGCAAACAGGCATTTACCAGGTTTCTCGTTACTTCAAGAAACCATCTCGCCGGATTCGGAAACAATGCCTGGTCATTCATGCTGTTCGCCCGTTCGCAAGGATGGTTGCGATTTCGCAAACAATTGCCTGATGCGTTGCAACCTCTTGTCATGGATGAGTCATGGGCGTTTGGGCAATCGTCCAACACTACCGCTATTGATGAAGAAGACCAGCGGGAACTGATCACCGAAGCCGTCGAATCGCTGCGGGCCGGCAAAAGAGTTGCGATTCTGGAATCACAGGATCCGGAGTCCATTCTCCGGCAGCTATTGACACAAACCGACATCGACCAACGAGCTGGCATCTCGTTCGCTATCGGATTGCAGCCCTCCTCGCAACGACCCTTTCAACTGCAATTTCCCGCCGATATCGACGTGGGAACACGTAGTGATCTGTCGCGTGATGGTGTGAAATTGTTGCGTCCGCGAACCATGGCCAAGTCCCAGCTGACCTGGGACCGCTACGAATAACCGGAAATCGGGCTCTCGCGCTTGAATCGGATTCCGCGTGCTTTTCTAATACGGCAGGCGATCCGTCTTTACCCCCCCGGCTCGATGACAAGGAATTTGCCATGCGCGATCTCAAGTTGTTTGTATGCGTTTTTATTCTGGCGTTCTCATTCCCCGCATGGGTTGTTGGCCAGCAGGAAAACCCCATGTATACGAGCTGGCAAAATCACCAGCCCGGCACCAAAGTGACGCTACACACGGTGACCAAACAAAATGGCACTGTCGTTAGTGAAACGAAGCAAACTCAAAAGCTGGTTGAGATTACCGACGACCATGTTGTTATCGAGATCGGATCAGTCATTATCGCAGCGGGCCAGGAAATTGATGGCGGCTCGACGACGATGACGTTCCAACGCATATTGGAAGCCGGCGAAGCGCCTGAAACCGACGCCTCCATTGACGTCAACATAACGAAGGGCGAGGAAACGGTTGACATCAAGGGCGAGAAGTTCGCATGCGAATGGATTGAATCGGAGTTTGAGGTCTCCGGAATGAAGACCACCAGCAAGGTCTGGACTTCAACTGAAGTTCCGGGATTGAACGTCAAATCGGTCGTCAACAGTGCTGGCACTGTTTCTGAAACGACTCTGGTCGGAATCGAGAAGCCGTAGGCACGGTATTCATTCGGCGGCCAATTGATATCACCGTCGTGCAGGCATGCTGATGCCTTCGTTCCCGGATTCGTGCATACGATCGGTCAGAACGTACATGCGTTTTCTTCTGGTTTCTGGCCATTTAGGCGGTAACTGAGGCAGACAACGTTAACTGGCTGGTCTTGCGAAAGTTTGCCGGCGTTAACGTTGTTGCTAATTGTTCCAGCAATGCGGGCCGATCCTTTAAGGCAAAGTGTAATAGGTGCGCGAGTCCCTGGAGGAATCATCGTGAAAACGAAAGTGGTGTTTAGCTCGGCAATTCTGCTGTTGTTTTGCTGCGCGACAGTGTCGGCCCAGTGGCCGCACTACACATACGCCAACAATACCGGATGGGAAGTCGAATTGGGCGCGCGCATTATGGATCGTCCCGGTCGAGCCGGTCAGCAGCAACTTAATCTGGTGACCATGGTGCCCACGAACCAGGTGGTGTTTACAGCGAGTGACGCCACGGATCTGGACGCGTCCATGGGCGCGGAGTTCCGTTTTTTGCGAACGGAGTGTTACGACCGCCAATGGGAAGTCCGCGGCTACTTCAACAGTTGGGAGAATGTCGAGTATCGTTCGGGCAACCTGCGTGCACCCGTGTTCACACCAACTTTTGCCGGGCTTCCTGCCCAGATTCGACCATCGAGATTTGATTACAGCTATGAGTCGGACTTGTTCAACATCGAATTGATGTGCAAGAAATCAATTGCCGCAGGATTGACCTGCATGATAGGTCCGCGATTTGTCAACCTGGACGAGGAATCTGTATTGGATACGGATTTCATTACGCCGCTCGACAATACATTCCTTTTGAACATACGCAGCCGAACCAGGACGCGCAACCGGATGCCGGGGCTCGGGTTTGGGCTGGAGTGCCGAAGACCATTGGCACGGGAATTGTTCTTCGTTGGCTCGATACGCGGTGCGATTCTCGCCAACTTTGCCAAGACCGACACGATTACCACCATCAACAACGTGGCTAACGTGACGGTATTCGATGACAGCAGGACCAACGCGGCCGGCATCGGAGAACTGAGCGGCCGATTCCACTACGACATCGCGCCGGGAACCGTATCGGGGTATCTGGGCTACGAAGCGATGTGGCTTGACGGTGTTACCCTGTCACCCGGCCAGCTGCTGGCCAACGTTGGACCAGGTCCCGTCGAAATGACTTTCAATACCGCGTTCATTCACGGTCTGGTCTTTGGCTGCATGATTCGCTGGTAGTCGGCAGCATCGCCTGCGAAGGCTTGATTTGAGCAGTCCAATTCTGCGGGTCTTGCGGATCGCGCAAAGCTGCCAGATTTTGGAAACTTTCATGTCTTGATCTGCCGATTTACAGGAGGCAACAAGGACTATATTTAGCTGACGGATTGGCACAGCACCCCCGCTTCTTCTGTTGAGGAAGGCCAATCCGATGAACGCTTGTACCAGGCCCGTCGTGCTCGTGATCGATCCCGATGCTCTGACGCTGACAGCCATTTCTGCGGTGCTTAATAGCGCCGAATTCCGAGTCTTCTGTGCCCAGGATCGCGCGGCCGCACTTAAGGGCGCACGTGATTTACCTCTCGACTTGATTCTGTGCGACGAAGCAATCGATGACAGTCAGGGTGAGAGCCTGCTGGCCGAGATTCGCGCGCTTCCCGATCGCGATGATGTGCCGATCATGTACATGTCCGAACGACAATTGCCGGATGTGATCTCACGGAAACACGGGGAAGGTGCGGCTTACCACATTCGCAAGCCGCTGGAACCGGGGTCCCTGATGGAACAGATCAACCGTGCACTGTTTGAGTTGCCACTGATCAACAACCAGATCAGGAACAAACTCAAGCGGCCACATTTTCCGGTTCTGCCCCAGCAACCGAATTTTACGATCCCCCACATCAGCGTCGGTTTTTGATTTTTGTAGCATCCGTCGCCAGAGAGTGGCTTAAACCAACTACAATTAATCGCAACTCTCAATAGTGGGACTGCGATGATCATGAGGTGGTTGGTTGGCTTGTTGTTGCTGGGACCCGTTTCGGTAGCTTGCGCGCAGGAGCGTGTCGAACACTCCCTGGATGGTCTGTGGCAATTGCAGGTAGAAGGTGAATCGCAATGGCACGAAGTCACCGTACCTGACACATTCGAAAAGCAAATTGACGTCGAGTTCGACGGCATCGCTACTTTGCGCAAAACGATTGAGCCGGTGCCGGTTCCCCCAGGCCGGCGACTCATTCTGCATTTTGACGCGGTCGCCACCGTGTCGACTGTCTGGTTCAACGGAGTTGAAGTCGGACAGCATATTGGAGGATGGACGCCATTTCGTATGGACGTGACTGAGGCCGCGCGAAACCGGTCGGAGGAGCCATGGGAGATACGGGTTCGTGTCGACGAACGCGTGGGACACAACACTCAGGGCTTTCTTCCCGTCATCGGGCCGCATTTTGGTGGCATCTGGCAGTCGGTCCGCCTGATTGACGTTCCCAAGAACTGGATCGATGAGACTAAGCTGTGGCTTCGGCTCAACGATCAACGTATCGACCTCAAACTGCCAGTTACCTGCTCTGGTCCGCAAGATGTTCGCATTTCCATACGCGAACAGGGGCGAATGGAGTGGAAGGAGATTTTTGCGTGGGATTACCTGATTGACGGTGAGTTCAACACGGTGGTTAACATCCCGGCCGAAGACGACTATGCCGAGCGGTTTGGAGAGCCTTTAAAACGCTGGTCTCCGGCCAATCCGGTACTGTACGAAGTCAAGATTGAACTGTTGGGTGCCACTACCACCGACAGCGTGTTCCAGACGGTCGGCATTCGCGACTTCCAAATCAACGGTCCCGGGTTCTTGCTCAATGATCAGTCGCTAAACATCCGCGGTCTGTTGAATTGGGGCTATGCTCCGCCGCGTACCGCTCCCAGTCTCGACGAAGCCTTCATGCGACGCGAAATCGAGTTTGCCAAATCGCGCGGATTCAATTTGATCAAATTCTGTCTGTGGATGCCTCCCAGGCGATACCTCGAGCTATGCGATGAACTCGGCATGTTGGCGTGGATTGAATACCCGACCTGGCATCCGGATTTTTCAGCCGAGCGATTGGAGGAATTGCAACGCGAATACGATGAGTTCTTCCGTTATGACCGCAGCCATCCGAGCGTAATTTTGCGCAGTCTGACTTGCGAAACGGGTCCCTCAGCCGACATTCAGGTCATTCAATCGCTATACGACCGCTGCAAACAGCTTATTCCCGGAGCGGTCGTCGTCGACGACAGCAGCTGGATCGAATGGAACCGCGTGTTCGATTTCTACGACGACCATCCCTATGGGAACAATCACACGTGGCTGGAAGAGCTGAATCGCCTGCGCGAGTTCATCCTTGCGCGTGAAACGAAACCATTGTTGCTGGGCGAAGCGATCACGGCCGATACATGGACCGATCCAGCATGGTTTGACGACGAAGCGAATTCGTTGCCGGACTATTGCCAAGCGCACTTTTTGGAATCTTCACGGCTGTGGCTGGATGATTCGCGTTTGCGATACGGAGAGTCTGCGATCGAGCATTTGTTACCGGACTCCAATCGCTATGCCATGTTGATGCGCAAGTACCAAATGGAGACGTTTCGTCGCGACATGCCTGACAGTGGCTTTGTGGTCAGCGTGATTCGCGACATGCCAAAGGCAGCGATGGGCCTCATCGATTTTCGTGGACAGGACAAGTGGCAGCCGGCCGATTGGGCGTGGCATGGCGATCGCATGCTGGTATTAAAAACCGGGACAGGGCATGGTCATGCGTTTGAGGATTTCCAACGTGGATACATCGGTGGTCAAACCATCACCGCAGAAATCACTGGCGTCGGGTTTGGCGACTCAACCTGGCCTTGCGAATTGTCATTATCGACCATCAACGGATCACCTTTGGATTTTGAATCGACCGAGCGTCGGGATGCGATTGGTCGACCAGTCTGGAGCGCGAGTGCTGAATTGCCTGCTGTCCCGGAACCCACACCGTTTAACCTGCGCGCCACATGCAAGGACGAGAACGGCAATCTGATGTCGTCCAACCAATGGCAATTCTGGCTGCTGCCGGACTTGCACGGCGAGGAGTTGCCGTTCAAAACAACACATTCTTTTCTGACCATGCAAAACCCGCCGCACACATTTAACAACCTGTTTCGACCACGCAGGGAGATTGCCCAGTTGCCTGTACTTTTGACCGCCACCATTGATGAGGAAATTCTGCAGCAACTGGACGAGGGCAGGAAGGTCGTGCTGCTGGCCAACAACCAGCCAAACAGTTTCCCCACCGAGTCACACTGGTTTCTACGCGGCGGCCCGATTGTTTCAGAAACGTGCGCGGAATTGTGTCCTCGCGACTTGCTGGTTGAGACCCAGCACTTTGATATGGCGGGTGATGTGATACGCGATATTCAGTATCTGGACGCAATCGATCCGCTGTTGATGCTGTGGGAAGCCCACGATCTCGATCACATCAAGACGAATGGGCTGTTGTTTCACCTACCGGTGGGTCGGGGAAACTTGTTTGTCAGTGCTTTGAATCATTCGGGAAGCGGTACTGCGGGTGACTGGTTGTTGCAGAAACTGGTGTCGGAACTGGCCAACGGCGACCTGTGTGATACGCTGCGCGACGAGCAACGCGGCGGCGCCAATCTAGTCCGGTTGCGACGTGAAATTGGCGAACGAAAGATCCTGCTGGATCAGCGTGCGTGGAAGTTTCAGCCGGATCCTGACGAACAGGGCAAGGTGGATCGATGGTTTGATCCCGGGCATGTTGATTCAGCCTGGTCAGCGATCCGCATCGATCGACACTGGGAATCGCAGGGGCATGAATCCCTTGATGACTGGGCCTGGTATCGATTGTCCGTCGATATTCCCGAGAATTGGGATGCGCCCGCGACGTGGTTGAATTTTTCCGGCGTTGACGATTACTACGACCTGTACGTCAATGGCGTCAAGGTTGGCAGCGGCGGGGATATCGAGAAACGGGAAACCGCGTTTGAGCTGCGATCCAGCCACGACATCTCGGAGCAGGTGCAGGCGGGTTCAACACTGCAGATTACAGTGGCCGTTTACGACTGGTATGGCGCAGGTGGGATCTTCCGTCCGGTGTGGATTTCGACAGAACCGATCACAGGTGTGCCACGAATGCTTAGATAGGCCTAGCGCCTTTCGTTCATCAGCCGCACGAGTTCGCGGTTGTATGAAATCGTAAAGTCGTTGGCGACTCGTCGATACCTGGCGACACTGGTGTTCAATTGTGATTTACCAGTCGACAGCAACAGATCGGTGCCGACCGCAGCGAGAACTCCGGTGTTACCAGCTGGTTTGTCGTCACGTTCCGCGATCCACAGATCCGTAAGCGTTACATCGTCGGGCAATTGGCAAGCGGCAAAATGACCTGACGCGAATGCCTTCTTCGCTTCGCTGGCAGGATTTCGCCATTGCAATGCCAAGCTGCGTACTTGCCAGAATTCCGGCGCGTGCGGATCCTGAATCCTGTGTTGCATGCCGCGAAACAGCTCCACGTAGGCGAGGCAAGACAGAACGAAACACGAGCTGAGGATGAGCAAAATGCACAATCCATGTGTACGATTCTTCATCCGATTTCCTTTTCTGATTAGGGGTCGACGCGAACTGAGCCAGTTGACTGTACGGGATTGGGCGAACGGGCACTGTTAGCCTGGACGGCCAGTGTTGCCTGTCCTTGCTGCAACGCTTGCAGGGCGATGTCGAACGTAAGGGTTTCGCCGGCCCGCATTTCCGCTCGCGGTTCAAACCGCACCTGGCCATCGGGCCTTTGTTCAGCGATTCGCAATCCTGTCTGGGACAAATCAGGTGCCTGAAGCCGCGTACCCGGAGGCACCAAAAGCGTAATCACCAGGTTTTGGTCGCTAAGTGGCCGATCATTTTGAATCGATACCCGAAAAGTCGCGTTGTTGTTGACCGCCACAGCGCGGTCCAGGGCGGTTACGCTGATCCGCAATCCGCCTCCGACCGGATCCGCCGGGATTCCCACCGGTGGTTCGTTGCGTGATGGCGGGTCGACAATCCCGCCTGACCCGCCTGACACCGGATCGATACGAATGGAAACTCCTGTTTGATCGCTGGCTCCCAGCGGCGTGGTCACCGTAGCACGACTGAATGCATCTCCGTCAGCTCGGTTGGTTTCATACAGTACTTCAATGGTTTTTTCCTGGTTGACGTCCAAACGACCGATGTCAAACGCCAGATCGTCACCGATCCAGCGCTGAGGCACGTTACTGCGCTGGGCCGGCGTCAGGGACCTGGAGAAGGAATTGATCACCGTGACATTGTCCAACGGGACATTGCCTGCGTTGGTAACTTTCA
>JBPCVB010000239.1:0-6697 GCA_051010855.1 Pirellulaceae bacterium
CGCATGAGGTGCCGGTAATAGTGCAAGTGGTGATCGCGAACAAACATGGCGGGATGCGACATGCGGAAATCGAATGCGAGGACCGGTTCGGCAATTACAGCAGGTTCCGCAGGCTGCGGACTTACGATAACTGACCGTGCCGGAGCCGTTTCATCGACGGAAACTTCCTGAATCATGGCCAAACTCGTATGGGCGACGGGTGTGACAACGATGGGTTCTGTCTGGGCTTCGTCAGCCGATTCATCAATCGTCGATGATTCAGAAACTGGAACCTCGATCATGGGCCCGGAGCTCACAGGTTCCTCGACCTCCATCGTCGACTTTATGATGTCCGCTTCAATCGCCGGAGTTGGCGCCGCGGCTTGTGGCTTTTCCGGCTTGGCAGCAATCGTTTCCTGTGTCTCGACATAATGTGGAATGAACACCGGATTCTCGATGGAGGCACCATCGAGAGGGCTGGTCGTTCCTGTCTCGCAATTACCGAGAATGTTAAACAGAACAAGAAGACAGGCAGCAGCGGCAAAGCCGGAACCAAGAAAGCGAAGATACATAGGACAGCCTGACGACGAAGAACCTTGATGGACTACAAAGCAACGACGCTCGTTCATCAGGCAATTGGTGTACCGGAGTGCCGCAGGCAGCTGTTTGGCGGATTATCCGGGGATTCCTGGGAGTTCCGCGAATCGACGTGTTGAAAATCGTCAACGCTGTCCTGTTTTTGCAACGTCTGCAAAATAGAAAGGGCGAACCGCGATGGTCCGCCCTGCAGCAGTTATGAACCGGGACTGTGATCAGCGTTTGTGGCCGAAAAAACAGTATTCGAGGTATCCCGTAAAGTCATAGTGGAAGGGTGCAGATGGTCCCGGTCCGAGGTCCGCGAGGTCCGAGACGACCAGTACAAACACGCTGCCGCGGGCGTGTTTGAAAAACCACGTTCCGCCCACGATGCGGAAATCGGCGCGTCCGGTGATCTGGCCCAACCCGTCCTTTCCGGCGGTTGGGTCTAATTCAAAGTAGTACTTGTATTCGAACCAGATCTGGCCAATCAGCGTCTTCATGACGTGCAGTTTTCGGTCGTCACCGTCCCGCGGGTTAACGCCAGTTTCACCCGGGTATCGAACCAACCCCAAATTCGGGAACAGCACTCCCGGGCTGATCGATTGCGCCGTCCCAAAATGCTGATCAAAGCCATTGCCGATCAGTTTTCCATTGATTCGGAAATCATTGCCTGTTGGTGTTCCGTTGTAGATGCCTTCACCACTTCCATCGCCGATGACGATTGGTTGAGGCAATGACGGAGGTCCTGGATAATTGGGATCGAGGCCCAAATTGGCCGGATCAAATACCCCCTCGCCTTGCGTTGTGAGTCGCAGAGCGAGGCACCCCGTTTTGAAAAAGCGATACTTCGGCACGAAGATGGTTCCTTCCCAGGTCCACGAAAATCGCCAAATGGGTTCGGTTGCCGGATTGAACGGCTCATTGATCGCCGTGACTTCGAACTGGCCCTTGGCCCCGCGAAACTGGCCGGTGCCTTTTACTACCGTCCAGATGCCGGTCCATTCCGCCGTGACCAGTACCGGGTTTCCCTGATCGTCGACCTCAAGGACTTCCAGATCAACCGAGCCTTCAAAGCGGGTGGAGATCGTACTGCCGTCTGTGTATATCACCTCGTGAAAAATCTCGTCATCCGTGCCACGACCGGCATTCTCAAAGTCAAAGCTCAGGCCAAACTCATCCGTTTGTTCCAGCACCAACGTGCCGCAATAGATCGAATCGCCCAATTCCGGGCTGCTGCCGGGGCCGAAAAAGTAACCCGGTGGTAGCGGAGTGCCGGGAGGGAAAAACGCCCCGGTTCCTTCCGCCGTGCTGGGAATTGCGCGGTACCAATGGTGCGCTGTCGCGGCGTCAGCGATATTGGGTGGTAACAGAAACGAAGTGGCAAAAAGAACCAAAAACGAAAACAACAATCGCTGGTGAATCATGGCAATCACACTCCTCAATCAAGATGCAAGACGGAAAACGATAGCGCGTTCTCTGATTCCTGGGTCGAACCTCGACTCCGAAAAATCGCAGGTTCGTGCGACTGTCCCGAATGGGATATAGGGTCCTTACCAGCAAGTCAACCAATCCCCCCGCAATTTTTTTGAAAAGAAATTGAGTCATGGTGGTTTCCACCTGGTTTCAGCATGCCAATCAAGATAACTTGATGATCCAGTAGTCATCGGCGACATTACCACGATTGCTCGAGTACGCATTCAACGACGCTGTGCGTTCCCTAACCGGCAAAGGCTGTGACAACCGAAGGCAAAAAAAATACCGGCCTGGATGAGACGGCTTACGAACTTAAGCCCGGGCAAACATATGTCCCGCTGGTGATCGCCGACAACGTCGTCGAAACCACCGCCAAGGCCGTGGTTTCCGGAATTGTGCTGGGCGTTATCTTTGGCGCCGCCAACGCCTATCTGGGACTGATGGCCGGGCTGACTATTAGCACCTCCATCCCGATCGCCGTGCTGACGGTCGTCGTGTTTACGGGACTGCGCACCGCGACTGGCCAGGGACACACGATCCTCGAAGCCAACATGTCGCAAACGATCGGATCGGCTAGTTCTTCAGTCGCGTCAGGAGTGCTGTTTACCATCCCGGCACTTTTTCTGTGGGGCGTGTACCCGGACCTTGCCCAGCTGACTCTGCTGGCTATGGCCGGCGGACTGTTAGGTGTTCTGTCGATGATCCCGCTACGCCGCTACCTGATTAAACGCGAACACGGCAAGTTGCCTTATCCGGAAGGCCTGGCATGTGCGGAAGTGCTGGTGGCGTCCGAGTACGGTGGCCGTCAGGCCCGCGGTGTATTTTGGGGGCTCGGCTTTGGTGCCTTGTTCAAATTGCTGACCGATGGCCTGAAGCTGGTCGCCAGCCCTCTGCAAGTCGGCGTGTGGAAACTGGAACTGGCCATCAAGGTATCGCCTGCGCTGATCGGTGTTGGCTATATCCTCGGTCCCTGGATCGCCACGGTAATGGTGGCCGGCAGTGCATTGTCCGCGTTTGTGATCATTCCGATCATCGCCGTATGGGGGCAATCACTGGCCGAGCCGCTGTATCCGGAAGCCGAAAAACTCATCAGCGCCATGTCGGCCGGCGAGATGCGTGAAAAATACATTCGCTATATCGGCGCGGGTGCCGTGGGTGCGGCCGGGATTCTCACGTTGATTCGCTCGTTGCCTGTGATGCTGGAGTCCTTCCGCCTTGGCGTCAAACAAATCGGCAAGAAGGGGGCTGAAGAGGTTGAAGTTCCTCGCACCGAACGCGACCTGCCATTTC
Organism: Pirellulaceae bacterium; assembly: GCA_051010855.1. Taxonomy (GTDB): domain Bacteria; phylum Planctomycetota; class Planctomycetia; order Pirellulales; family Pirellulaceae; genus CAJQPP01. The sequence continues at coordinate 3,322 of JBPCVB010000239.1, forward strand.
GTTTTGTGTTGACCGCGGTCGCCATCATCCTGCTGGTGCTCATTTTTGTGCCGGGAATTCTGGGTTTCCTTGACAGCGTCGCGGTGCGGGCCATTGCCGCCTTGATGATCGCCATCTTTGCCTTCTTCTTTGTTACGGTGGCTTCACGCATAGTCGGACTGGTGGGTGTCACATCCAATCCGACCTCGGGCATGACCATCGCGACCTTGCTGGGCACCAGTCTGATATTTTTGGCCATGGGTTGGACCGACCTTTACGGCAAGGCCACAGCGTTGATGGTGGGAACCGTTGTTTGTATCGCTGCCTCGATTGCCGGTGACACTTCCCAGGACCTGAAGACCGGATTCCTGTTGGGCGCTACGCCATGGCGTCAACAGCTCGGCGAACTGGTGGGCGTGTTGACCGCAGCATTCTTTGTTTGCCTGACTGTCGTCGTGCTGGACAAGACGATCGGAATCGGCAGCGATGAGTTACCGGCACCCCAGGCCGTTCTCATGAACCTGGTCATTAGCGGCGTGATCGATCAAAACCTGCCGTGGACATTGATTGGAATCGGTGTGGGGATTGCCATTGTCGCGGCGTTGTGTCGATTGCCTTCGTTACCGTTTGCTGTAGGAGTGTATTTGCCACTAAGTACCATGGCGGCCGTGTTCGTTGGCGGCATGTTGCGTTGGCTACTTACTCGTAAACGTGATCCCGAAGTGGCCGCGACGCGGCGAAAACAAGGCGTATTGTTTGCCTCTGGTCTGGTGGGCGGCGAAGGTCTGATGGGAGTCGGGCTGGCCATTGTCGTGTTGGCGACCGGCGACAAAATCAGCGGCATTCCGCTCAACCTGCCCGTGTGGGCCACAACACTGATCTCGTTGATCGCCATCGGTGCGATTGTCTGGCTGATTGGCAAATCTGCGCTGATCAAGGATGACGAGACGATTCGCAGCGGTCCTCGTATCGCTAGCGACCGGGTCCAGATCAGTCTTGGAGCTGCGCAGCGCAAAAAATTACACTGCTGCGAACACACTGTCCTGGAACCTGGTTCGAATCGAAACGCACGATGCACCTCAAAACAATTTTTTTGTTGCCCACATGGTTGGTTATTTTGTTCTCGGCGTTTTTGTGCCAACCGCTTGCCGCCCAGGAAACCGCAGGCCCGGCGACTGAGACTGCCAACGTCGATGAATCCAGCGATGAATCCAAAGTCACGGTGCTCGATACGCTGGAAAAAGCCATGTCGGGCGATGGCGAAGCGTGGCAGGATTTGCTGGCCCGGTTTCTGGTTCCGGCGATCATGGCCCTCGGCTTTCTCGTTTTAGGCTACTTCATTGCCTCGTTCCTCGGGCGCATTGTGGGCGGACAGGTTTCCAAACGCGTTGACGTCACGCTGGGCCGCTTTCTGGCCCAGGTCATCAAGTACGGCTTGATGGTGCTGATTTTTCTAAGCGTCCTCGGCTATTTCGGTGTGGACGTAACCAGTTTCGCGGCCGTGATTGCTGCCATGGGATTTGCCGTCGGCATGGCCTTGCAAGGCACATTGTCCAACTTTGCCGCAGGCGTGATGTTGCTGGTGTTTCGTCCGTTTAAGGTAGGCGAGTTCATCCTTGTGGGTGGCGAAAGCGGCACGGTCGAGCAAATCGACTTGTTCACGACTCGCATCAACACGCCCGAGAACCTGCATGTGATTGTGCCCAACTCGCAGGTCTTTGGCGCGACGATCACCAATTATTCGCGTAACGGGACTCGCCGAATCGAAGTCACCGTTGGCGTGGATTACACCGCGGATCTCGACCGCACGCGGCGGGTACTGGAAGCTGCTTTGGCGGAAGTTCCCGGTGTGCTGAATGACCCGATTTCAGAGGTCTACCTCAGCGGTCTGGCCGATTCCAGTGTCAACTGGACCATGCGAGCCTGGAGTGGCACGACAGACTTCCGCGCCGTCACCGAGCGTATGATGGAGGCCGCCAAAAAGGGCCTCGATCTCAACAACATTGGCATCCCCTTCCCGCAGCTGGACGTGCATCTGACCAGCGAGGGAGAGGGCAAAGCAGCGTGATCGGTGCGATCGAGTATTCTATTCCGAATCCTGCTTGGTGCCGTCGTCATCCGCGATTTCGATGAACTCGACGGGATCGCCAACCGTAATCTGTCCGCCTTCGACGACGCAGGCAGTGATGCCGCCGTGACCACGCATGGCGTTGTAACCACCGGGACCGAGATTGCGTTCCATTTGTGAACAGGGGGCACAGGGACCGGTGCCGAGCAACACGACGTTGCCGATTTTGAATCGGGTGCCCTTGAGCGACGTCAGGTTAATTCCACTGACAACAATGTTGCGACGCATCAATGCCGGATCAACTTCGTCCTGTCCCAACAATTTCGCAACGGCGTCCAGGTGTTCACCCTGAATTAAAGTAACCTGACGATCGGCGCCCGGCTTGCCCTTGAACCGATCACCGACCAGTCCTGCATCGGTGGTGACATCGACCTGATCGACCCGCTGAACGGGTTTACTACGACCAGGTCGCAGTCCGATCCACTGGACCTGGCCGGTTGCGGGGAACGTGGATCTCATGTCGGACATGCGGGATTGGGTGGTGGACATGGAGCTATTGGCTTCAAGGGGCAGCAGTGTTCTTTCGATCGGTAGCCATCCTAATCGATAACTTGCGATTAGGGGACGTCACAGCTCTGTTGAAAACATTCCTTTGTTATCGGAATCCGAAGCGTGAGGGAAGGACTTGTGCGAGAGTGTCCCTCGCTCACGCTTCGGGTTCCGATAAAGTACGATTCGCAACGTTTGCTACCGACCCAGTCTTCAGACCAGCGCGAAATTTGGAAATCTGGCAACTTCCGCCAGGACAACCACTCAGGCGGTCCAGTCGCCGGCATAACTAACGCCGTAGGGATCGGCATAGTGCTGGCACAGCTCGAACAATCGTTTGGCGATCTGCCGCGCGTGCAATTGATCATGGGCGGCCCAGGCAGCGAGCACTTCACCTGCCTGGATCGGGCCAAATTTCGGATGATTGTAGGCGTGATCCCAGTCGGGCTTGTCCAGCCCACGCAACCAGCGAACCGATTGCTGACGCTCATCCACAAATCGCTGCAGCACTTCGTCCAGCTGCTGTTCGTTGTAGGCTCGCGACACAGCCACGCCTTCGGGATCGATTGGTGGCCAGGCCTGGGCCGGATCACGTAACGTTAGTTCGACACGTTTGCGAAAATCCTCGATTTCCTCGTCGGCCAGATGGCAGACGATTTCCAGAATGGACCAGTGACCCGTCGGGGGACGCCAGCGCACCGCTTCGTCATCCAGCCCTGCGACCAGTGCGGGCAGGACGGTTTGAAATCGGTCAAGAGCGTCGACAAGTTGCGGAAAGTT
>JBPCVB010000240.1:0-5202 GCA_051010855.1 Pirellulaceae bacterium
CCCCAAGCCAGTGCTGCCGTGAATAAAGTGGCCAGAACGACCAATCCAGTTAGCCATTGACGCATCGTAATCTCCCTCTCGTGCAGCCGAATCAAGAACTGGTTAGGGAACGATTCCCCGCAACATCATACCTACCCCGTAAGCCAGCAGTGCTGCAATACCACCAACGAACAGAGTTTCCAGACCTGACCAGTACCATCGTTGATCCACGAACCAGGACTTGGCGGTACCCACCAGAAAAAATGCGATCCCGGTCATCACGGTGCTGGCGGCATACATGCTGCCTTCCGTAACCGGAACGAATAATCCAAATATAAATGCCAACAGAGGCAGAACCCCGACGACATTGAATGCGATGAACGTTGTCAACGCTGCACGAAACGGATTTGGACCATCCAGCGAAATGCCCAATTCATCCACCAACATCGTATCGATCCAGCGTTCCTCCCGTGATGTAATGATTTCGACCGCCCGCTCCAGATCCTCGCCTTCAAATCCCTTCTGCGCAAAGATCTGCCGGATTTCCTCACGCTCGCCTTCCGGTTCGGCATGGATATGTCTCTCTTCCATGGCCCGGGCCTTTTCACGCAATTGCTGGTCGGTCCGGGTGCCCAGGTAGTTACTGGCTGCCATGCTGAACCCGTCGCCCAGCAGATTGGCCAGCCCCAATACAACAACAATTCCATAGTCCAGTCCCGCACCCGCCACACTGGAAACCACAGCGAAAGTTGTGACCGTACCGTCAATCGCGCCGTAGATAAAATCGCTTAGATAGCTGTGGCCGGAGCGCCCCTTGATCCGTTTTGCGATATCTTCAGGTGCATGTGAGTGCTCAAGGTCAGAATTCATATGCTGCCTTTCATGCAAGACGCGTGCCGCACCCGCATTTTCGCCTGGCAGCCAACGGCTCACGGCGCACACGTGCGAATCCGCGCGCAAGAGAAGGGTTGTCGTTGCGGCGATTGGCCGCGGTACCGGAATTGCAGTTTTTGAAACCAAACGAGTCTTACCTGCCAAACAACCGGCCTGCAATGGATAGCGAACTTGAAATCGAGCAGCTACTTTGCGCCGAAGCTTTTCCGCATCCGGTCCAGCGACTGGAATTGATGGAAACTCATCTCTCGTGGGTCATCCTTACCGGGCCATTTGCCTACAAGATCAAAAAGCCCGTCAAATATGATTTCGTCGACTATTCCCGAGTCGACCTTCGCAAACACTACTGCCAGGAAGAGCTAAAACTGAATCGCCGCTTCGCTCCAGGGCTATATCTGGAGGTAGTCCCGATCTCTCGCGTCGACGGAAAACTCAAACTCGACGACGCTTCGGAACCCGTGGCGTGGGCCGTCAAGATGCGTGAGTTTCCGCAGCATACGATACTGGCAGCGCGACTGGAACATGACGAGTTAACGGTTTCTTCCGTGTGGCAATTCGGTGAATCGCTGGTGCAAGTTCACGAAGATATGACAGCCGCGACCGCGGACTCAAATCCGCTCGTCCCGGAGTTAATCGAGCGGCAATCGGAAGAGAACTACCAGTTCTTGCGAGGTGTATTGCCGGATGACTGGCGAATGAATCTATTGCGCCGCGTGCATCACTGGTCGCGTTGGGAGTATCGGTATTGCCTGCCTGCATTCCGCGAACGACTAAACGGCGGCCGAATCCGCAAGTGCCATGGCGACATGCACCTGAAAAACGTGCTGCAACTGGATGGTGAAGTCATGGCGTTCGATGGCATCGAATTCAGTGCCGAGTTGCAGTGGATCGATGTGATGAGCGAATTGGCATTTCCCGTGATGGATTTTGCGGCGCGGGGACGTCCGGACCTCGGTTGGCATCTCATCAACGCCTACCTCGAAACCGGCGGCGACTACGATGGCGTGCGTGTGCTGCGGTACTACCTGGTTTACCGGGCCTTGGTGCGTGCCAAAGTGACGTGGATGAATCCCGCGAATCACGTGTCAAATATTGACTCCAGCGGTCCGTGGGATAAATACCTGCGAGCGGCGGAACTCTTTGCTTTCGGTCTTCAGCCTGCATTGGCAATCACGCACGGATTTTCGGGCAGCGGCAAGTCGACACGGGCTCTCGATTTCATCGAGTCCACTGGCGGCATTCGTATTCGCTCGGACGTGGAACGGACAAGATCAATGGCCGAGCGAGGGCAGGGCGGTCACAATGTTACAAACCAGGCAGCAAAATATTCGGAGGAAACCAGCGATCGGGTTTACCATCAACTGCTGGAACTCGCCGGGGTGGTCGCAAATTCCGGGTTACCCGTGGTCGTGGATGCCACGTTTCTGAAGTTTGCGCGACGTCGCCCATTTCTGCAGCTGGCAACGGACCGAGACATTCCATTTCAGATTCTTGGATGCGACGCACCGCCCGCAGAACTGCGGCAACGCATTCAGTCACGATACGGCGATGCATCGGAAGCTACGATCGAAGTGCTTGACCAGCAAATGGCCGATCACGATCCTTTGACAACCGCCGAACTCGAGTTTCTGGCTCCGTCATTGTGATAGGCGGGCAATAGGTGGCACCTGCCAATAGACCTGGTTCTGCCTTCGAAATATTTTTGCCTTTCTCTCTCTGGGAGAAGGTGGCCGCAGCCGGATGAGGGCTTCCTCGCATTACTTCTTCGCCGCAGCCTGGCGGCGACGCGGCGTCATCGGTCCAGCCGCGCCCAATCCCGGCAAACCCAGTGATCCAGGCTCTGGAATTGAAGCTAAATGAATCGCCGTGTTCGGGTCTGGTTCATACGCTCAGCGCATGATGGTCAAATTCTGCCCCGAGATATTGACTTCGGGACTCGAAATTCCGCAGATCGAGGTGAGAAAACCCCGTTTTTTGCAACGAGATTTGAGAACGAGTGAAAGAACCTCCCATGCCGCCAACATTCCCTGTCCATCGGTCGTCGCCTGGCCGATTTCGCCTCACACACGAAATCTCTCTCTCAGTTTTCGGGGTTCAGCTTTATGCGTTCACTCAAGCGTTTGTTGCCGGTCACACTCGTTGCCTGCACATTCACCATCGCTTTCGCCATGACAGCCAATCAGGCCGAGGCCCAGTTAAAGTTCCACTTCAGCACCGGCGGAGGAAGTGGCCTGCATGTCAGCGGCAGCAGCACGTACTTCGGCGGACACACTTCACACAGCACCTTCGTCGCCGGTGGGCATACGTTCCCAGGTCATTCCACCTACGTCATGGGAGGCTTTGTGCCACCGTCGACAACCGTGATGAGCTGGCATCCCACGACATTGGTGCCGCACGGTGATCACTACGATGTGATGCCCGGACACTGGCACATGTATCCTTCCCCCTACGTCACGACGCACCCATTACCCGGACTCGACGTGCACGACTTGCTGCATCACAGCGGCATTCACATTCACGGTTACGATCATGGTCACGACCACGATCATGACCATGACCATGATTAGGCCATGCGGGCCTTCGAAAAGAAGCCGTCATCCACGTGGAAGGCGGCTTCTTTTTTTGTTAATAGCGAAGGGAAATGCAAGCGCGCGTAAAGGTCAGCGGCTGCATACGACTTTTAGCTGTGATACCATAACGCAGTGAATTCGAAGTTGTTGCGATGGAGTTGATTGTGCGTTGTTGGTGCGTGGTTTTGTTTTTGTTAATGTTGCCTGTGTCGGGCGATGCCCAGGTCGAGCAACCGCCCAATATTCTTGTCATTCTGGCTGACGATCTGGGCTATGGTGATGGCGGTTGCTACAACGCCGCGTCAAAAGTCCCCACGCCTCACCTTGATCGCCTGGCCGAGCAGGGTCTGCGCTTCACCGACGCTCACAGTCCCGCAACGGTGTGTACACCATCGCGATACAGTTTGCTGACCGGCCGCATGGCATTTCGCTTGAACTATCGCGGCGTTTTCACCGGAGTGGGTGGCCCATGCCTGATTGAATCAGATCAACTGACGCTGCCGGGAATGCTGAAACAGCAAGGCTACCGCACGGCGCTCTTTGGCAAATGGCATGTGGGCATGACATTTTTCGATCAAAAAGGCGAGCCCATTCATGAAGGCGGTTTGCAGGCGGTGCAGCGAGCCGATTTCTCGAGAGCCATTCCGGATGGCCCCGTCCATCGCGGTTTTGACCAGTTCTTTGGAACTGCCTGCTGCCCGACGACCGACTTTCTCTACGCGTTTATTGAAAACGACCGTATTCCCGTGCCTCCTGTGGAGTTGCTTGATCGCGATTCACTTCCCAAACACCCCTACGCCAACGACTGTCGTCGCGGCATGGTCGCGGCGGGCTTTGATCACGAAACGGTTGATCTGGTGTTCCTTGACAAGAGCCTTGAATTCCTCGAGCAGCACGCCGCCGAACACGCCGACCAGCCTTTTTTCCTGCTGCACTCCACACAGGCCGTCCATCTGCCGTCGTTTGCAGGGGAACAATTTCAGGGCGTGACCAATGCTGGTCCACATGGCGACTTCATTTTTGAGCTGGATTACATCGTTGGCCAGTTAATGGATGCACTCGACAAGCACGGCCTGTCCGAAAACACACTGGTCCTGTTCACCAGTGACAACGGCCCCGAAGTACCCACCGTGGTCCACATGCGTCGTGACCACGATCATGATGGCGCGCGACCCTGGCGGGGTGTCAAACGGGATAACTGGGAAGGCGGACACCGCGTTCCGCTGATTGCGCGCTGGCCTGGACGCGTCGCGCCGGGCACGACGACCGATGCCACAGCTTGCCTGACCGATGTTATGGCCACTTGTGCCGAGTTGACTTCATTTGACCTGCCCGATGACGCGGCGCAGGACAGTTTCAGTCTGCTGCCCGTGTTGCTCGGACAATCCGATCAGGTTCGCGAATATGTCATCCACCAGACGATGTCGCTGGCGCTGGCCATTCGCGGCGGCAACTGGAAATACCGGGACCATCGCGGCTCGGGTGGCAATGACTACAACAAGTCCGGACCGTGGGGCATGGGCCAATACGCGTTGCCGGAGACAGCGCCCGAGGCCCCCGGACAGCTCTACGATCTGGCCAGTGATCCCGGCGAAACCACCAACCTGTATTTTGAACGGTCCGATATCGTTGAGGAATTGAAACAACGGCTGGAGCAATTCAAATTGAGCGGACGTTCGCGGCCTGTCACACAAAGATGACCGCATTGCCCCGGGCAATTGGGAAGTGGAGCAACTGGAATCTGGCCAAAGATGAATCC
>JBPCVB010000241.1:0-10488 GCA_051010855.1 Pirellulaceae bacterium
AGGTCGTCCCGTGATAGACAGGGCCCACGGATGCAATCCAGTCTGCTCCGTCGGCTGCCGCTCGCTTGGCGAGGCGGCAAGCGACATCGGTCGACGGGTGCCCGACGTGAGCAATCACGATGCCCCGACCAGCCACTGACTGGACCACATGACGCAACACGGTTGCTCGCTCCTGCTCACTCATCAGCAGACCCTCACCCGTCGAGCCGGCAACAAAAAACCCGCTTAGGCCCGCAGCCAGCTGGAATTCAACCAGACGTGAAAGCATGTCCAAATTCACTTCGTTGCCCGAATCAAACGGGGTGAAAATGGCGGAACTCGGACCGCGTAACTGATCAACGAGATGGTCGAAACTCATAAGGCAAGATGGTGGATCAGAGCACAGAAATGGAACTCTCGCTAACGATAACCGGCAGGCAGTCGCTGCGATAGTCGCGAATCACGGCCTAATTTTCTTGACAGCGCGTGCTGTGCGTCATTCAATATGGTCTGCCGCATTCCCCCAACTCGATTCGGAGAAACAAAATGTCAGATGTATCCCCTGTCCCCGAAGGCATGCACACAGTCCAGCCGTATCTGGTTGTACCCAATGCGGTCGAAGCCATGGCGTTCTACGAAAAGGCATTGGGCGCGAAACAATGCCTGCATATGCCTGGCCCGGGTGGTCAGGGAACCATGCACGCCGAAATGCGGCTCGGAGATTCGTGCATTATGATCACGGACGAGAATCCTGAATGGGAACAAAAATCCCCATCCACGCTGGGTGGCTCTCCGGTTTCGTTCATGCTGTGCGTCGAGAATTCGGACGCGGCGTTCGAGCAGGCAACTGCTGCCGGCTGTCAGGAGATCTTTCCGGTGACCAACATGTTCTGGGGCGACCGCATGGGCAAGTTCGTCGATCCGTACGGATACCAGTGGATGGTTGCTACGCATATCGAGGATGTGCCGCCGGAGGAAATGGGCAAGCGACAGGAAGCCTGGTTCGCCGAGATGCAATCGGCTGGCGGGTAAGTGAAATGAAACGTGCGATGGCCTTCCGAGGCCGTCGCCGTGTGCCAATGCTGGCTTGTCTGCGGCTTGTCCAGCAGCGCCTGATCGAAGGCTACAAATTGGCTGCTAGTTCGAAGCGCTGATCGTGGCGGCCACCGTCGTCGCGGTCGTTGCCGCTATGATCGCCGCTTGCATAGCAGCGATCGCCTCTTTGGTCGCCCCGGCAGCCTGCAATTCACCGTTGGCGATCTGTTTGATTCGCTCGCGATGTTGCTTCAGCAGTGACTTGTCAAAATTGTAGGACAGCAAACTGGCGTGACTGGCCAGTGCAATAAGTACCGCAGTTCGATGGTCCGGCTTGACATCATCGTGGAACATCACACTGGCCATCCGCTCGCGGATCTCATTCTCGCAGGTGGGGTCGATTTCCGGATAGACTTGCCGCGTAAATATCCACAGCACCTTGTCCTGCTCGTGCTTGAGAATGCCCAGCTTGCACAACCCCTGGGCCAGACGGTGATGCAGATCCTTGATCGACGCCGCCTTGCCTACCCAATGTTGCAGCCCACGCGGCTTTGACGATTCGAGAATCATCCCAACCAATTCATCGAGGAGTTCGTCGCCGGTCGGTTTTTCACTGATCACTGCGACCGTCCGTTGCTTGTCGTCGTTGCAGAGCAGCCGCTGTTGCATCAACAATTCGCTTAACATCGCCCCGGCTATTGCGTAGGTATAAAAGCCGCCGACGGCCGTCCCTTTTTCGTCCCGCAACGACAACAGCATGACTTCCTGATGCAGAAAAAGTGGCTTGTTCATATATCGACTCCACTTGTTACCAGTTTGATCGCTCTTACTTCGCCCGGCGGACCGAAATATTGACGCAATTCAAACGATTTGTGTCGCAACGAGCGACGAACTTCGTCCTCGGAATCCGCTGCTCGCGTTCTGACGCGAACTGGGGGAAGCGTCTGATATTGTAGCAGCCACGCCGATTGCAGTACGGTTAATGATGCGAGGTCCGGACTTGCCAAACTCAGGATTGTGCCTCGCTTGATGTGGCCACCCGTCGCTTTGGGTATCATGAGTTGACATCCAGCTTTCGTAGGCCGGAATTTATCAGCGATTTTATGTGAGTGTCCTGACGTGACCGGCAAAATCAGTTTTTCGGAACAAGTGAATCTGAATTTTGAAAAGGCAGTCAAGTTCACGGATCACGATCCGCGGTTGCTAAACCAGATCAAGGTCTGCAACTTTGTCTGCAAGTTTGCTTTCCCCGTCCAGCGGGACGATGGCAGTATTGAGGTCGTCGAGGCGTGGCGAGCCGAACACAGCAACCACAAATTACCCACCAAGGGCGGTATCCGCTTCGCGATGGATGTCAACGAAGACGAAGTCGTTGCCCTGGCCAGCCTGATGTCGTACAAGTGCGCAGTGGTCAATGTGCCTTTTGGCGGAGCCAAAGGGGGAGTCCGCATCGATCGCCGCCAGTATTCGGATCGTGAACTGGAACGCATTACCAGGCGATTCACGTTTGAACTGGGTCGCAAGAACTTTATCGGACCCGGCATTGACGTTCCCGCTCCAGATTTCGGAACCGGCATGAGGGAAATGGCGTGGATGGCCGACACGTTCCAGTCACTAAACAACAATGATCTCAATGCGCTGGCGGCAGTCACCGGCAAACCCGTCGAATTGGGCGGGATTCGCGGGCGTACCGAGGCCACAGGACTTGGCGTGTTTTACGGCGTCCGTGAAGCCTGCAATATTGCCGATGACATGAAACCGCTGGGATTAAAAACAGGGATCGAAGGTAAAACAATAATCGTTCAGGGGTTCGGTAACGTCGGTTTTCATGCCGCCAAGTTTTTTGAAGAAGCCGGCGGCAAGGTGATCGCGATTGCCGAATGGGACGGCTCGATCATGAATTCAGACGGGCTGGATATCATGGCTGTGGACGAACATCGCAAGGAAACAGGCTCGATTTTGAAAGCGCCGGGTTCGCAACCCGTGCCCCCATCTGAATCCGCGCTGGAAATGGAATGCGATATTCTGGTTCCCGCCGCACTGGAGAACGTCATCACCGACGACAATGTTGATCAGATCAAGGCAAAGATCATTGCCGAGGCCGCCAACGGTCCCATTACGGCCGGGGCCAATCAGCGTTTGTTTGAACGCGGCGTGCTGGTCATACCCGATGCGTTTCTTAATGCGGGGGGTGTCACGGTTTCGTACTTCGAATGGTTAAAGGACCTGTCACATGTTCGATTTGGTCGACTGGAAAAACGGTTCGAGGAATACGCCTACCGGCGACTGCTGAAAGGCGTGGAAGATGTGACCGAAAAGCGCTTTTCCGAAGACATGTTGCATGTATTGAGCGAAGGTGCCGATGAGCAGGATCTGGTTCGCAGCGGACTGGAGGAAACGATGTCCACGGCCTATCAGGAAGTCCGTAACAAGAAGTGCCAGATCGACGGTGACGCCGATTTGCGGACCGCTTCATTTATTGTCGCCATCGACAAGATCGCGTTGTGCTACGGCGACATGGGAATCTTCCCGTAAGGTCGCCAGCCCTGAGCCGGCACTCCAGACGCAATCTCCGGTTCCAATGGAAAATTCTGCCGCCTTGAATAGATCCCCAGCCGCGGCTGCGAGCGCCGTGGCCCAACTGCTCAATTTCCAGTCCGGATGCTTTCACGGCGCTCCAGGGCGGATTATGATCGAGGTCCCAACTATTGCTCCGCAAGTTACGCAGAGCGTCGCACCTCGAATTGCCAGGAATTGCCGTGTCTGCTTTTCATCATTGCCGCCTGTTGAATACTGCGCTGGTTCTTGCTGTTTCGTTCTTGCTCACTTCGGCCTCCAGCGCCGATTTCACGATGAACATCTATCCGCATTCCGCCCCCAACGTTTTTGGCTCGCCTTCGTGGCCTGGGTTCGTAGCGATTGGTATGCCTGCCATCGATGCAGGCACCGGTGATGTTGGCGACCGTAATACCGACCCTACTGCCTACGACGAATTCGCAATGGGAGAAGTTATTAATGTTACCGAGTTGATTGTCTCCGCATTCCCGTCCTGGCGGGGGCTCGCCAATCCTGCAGCACCGTTTGACATGGAACGTGGCAACCGTTTGCACTTTGGACTGAATATTATTGGAGATGGTGTCACGCAATTTCGACTGGAAGATTTGAGCGTTTTGATTACGTCGGATGATGCAGGAAATGCACTGGGCTTCGGCACCAGTTTTGCCGGTACGACGTTTTCAGATTTCCGCATCGGAGTCGACTACGGGATCGATCGCATGAGGGGCGGGGGCGACGACACAATGTATATGTCTGGAGAAGCCAGCACGACGCTGATTGACGAATTGATCTATATCGGCGCTGGAAACGCGTTCGATGCTTCATTTGAACCGGGAACGGATCAGGAAAAAATCTATTCCGTGATTTCCGCGGTTGTCGCTGAATCGCCCATCACAGTAACCGGCGAATATTTTCTGGACGATACAGGTGGCTCACCATTAATCAGTGGCAGCAACTTTGTCGTCATCGTGCCCGAACCGGGCAGTCTGATCGGGTTGGGATTGTTCAGCGTTGCCTGCATCGCCCATCGCCGTCGCCGACGTTAACTGACTCGCGATTCTCACGATTGATGTTTGAAACCGAACGCCTCATCCTCCGCCCTTTCACGATGGATGATGTGGAGGCGTCGTACCAAATGAACCTCGAAGCCGACGTCAGTCGCTACACGATGGATGGTGGCGTGGTTTCGCGTGAAGAGATCGCCAGGCGTATACGCGATCACGTGCTGGCAGACTACGCAAAACACGGATATGGCCGTTTGGCTGTGATTCACAAACACAGCAGTTGCTTTATTGGATTCTCGGGACTTAAGTACCTGGAAGACGAAAAGGAAGTGGACCTGGGCTACCGCCTGTTACCTGACTATTGGGGAAAAGGGTTGGCCACCGAATCGTGCCAACCCCTGATTCCGTGGGGATTTCAGCAACTTGGGTTAAGTCGCATCATCGCCGAGGCCCACCGGGACAACGTCGCCTCAATCCGTGTTATGGAGAAGCTGGGTTTTCGTTTCGATAGCGAATCAGTGCTGGACGGCGAGCCGATCGTACGATACGTCATTTATTCAAACTAACGGCCAGCGGGCTAGTCGGCGCTGGTTTCGCCGGGACTCAAGACCATGGTCAGCACGAATCTGCGAGATTGACGGGGATCATCGGCTGTTTCCAGAAATGATTCCAGCTCCAGCAGTTTTCGATTCAATTCAATGACGCGGGCGCGACTGAGTCGAGCCGATACCTGAATCAGACGTACCTCGCGATGGTTACCGTCAACAACTGTGTTGCCGTCCTGAATGGCTCGCAGGTAACAGCGTTCGGCAAATCTCAGCAAGGTACCGGCAATTCGACCGAGACTCACCCTGAAACGGCGTGCACGAACCGTTGCATCAACACGAATTCGTTTCGCTCTCAGGCGATAAACAGTTTCTGCCCGACCGCTGTCGGCTTGCTGGCCCGCAACCTGTACCAATCCGGCTTTCTGGAGAATGCGAAAGTGATAGTAAAGTGATTCGGCGGAACGGCCCAGATGGCTGGCTATTTCATTGACTGTGCTTTCCCCCAGCATTTCCATCGCCAGTCGAATCTGGTTGCGGATCGGTGAAAACGCGGCTTCTGCCTCTTCGGGCTGCCGAATCAAATAAAGCTCGGGTCGTTTTTCCATGTCACTAAAATTATTGCAAAAAATTTAGTATCTGTCAAAATAGCTTGCCGGTTTCCATATCATGAGGCGACCATAATGCAGAAGTTGATCCTGTTTACATCAGTTCGCTCGCAGAATTCGGGAGTGTGTCATGGCCAAGCGTCTTGCGTTCGCAATGTTTTTGACCGTTGTTCTGGTTTGTAGTGCGGGACTTGTTGCCCAGCAACCTGATCCGGAATCGCCGCGATACAAGGCGGCCATGGCGGCGCAGGCCTTTCTGACCGGCGACAGTCCGGCAGAGGAATTTGCCGAGACCCACCTGGCGTCGTCCCTGACCGCTGCAGAAACGAAAGCCACATCCATTGAGCGACTGGATGAGATCCGGGCCTCGTTGGCCAGCTCGCAGCTAACCGCAATATCTCCGCTGGGTGAATTCGCAGTATCGATGAAATTCGAGAATTCGGACGGATCCGAAACCGAAGTTCGTTTTGACCTGGACGATCAACCACCCAATGGATTTGTCGACATGTATATCGTCGATGGTCCGGGTTTGTCGGACGACGGTTCAGATGATACGCCAGCCGACATGGCTGCTGGCGAACAACCGGACAGTGAACTGTCACTTGCCGATCAATTAACAAGCCGAATCGATGCACTGGTCGAGGCAGACAGGTTTTCCGGTACCGCTTTGTTGGCCAGGGGAGATCAGGTTGTGTTCGAAGGCGCATGGGGAATGGCCAGCCAGCGATTCCAGGTTCCCAACAACATCGATACCAGGTTCAACCTCGGCTCCATGAACAAGATGTTTACCGGTGTGGCGATTTGCCAGCTCGTCGAACGTGGTCTCTTGTCACTAGACGATACGGTCGGCAAACATCTGCCCGACTATCCGCATGAACGCGTAAAAAACGAAGTAACCATTCATCACTTGCTGACTCATACTTCGGGCATGGGAAGTTACTGGAATGACGAATACGAGAAACACTGGAAGACGATTCGGACCGTCGACGATTTGGCCGCGACCTTTGTCAACGATCCACTTGAGTTCGAACCGGGATCGCAGTTTGGCTACAGCAACGCGGGACCAGTCGTTTTGGGCCTCATCATCGAAAAAGCAACGGGCCAAAGTTACTACGACTATGTGCGTCAAAACATCTATGAGCCTGCCGGAATGCAAAACACGGACAGTTACGAGATGGATCGGCCCGTAACCAATCTGGCGATCGGATATACGCGGTCCAACTATGGCAACGAACGGGACGATGGACCGCGTCGCAACAACCTGTTTCAGCATTCGGTCAAGGGCGGGCCGGCAGGGGGCGGATTCTCGACCGTTCGTGATATGCTGAAATTTTCGCTGGCCCTTCAAAACGATGTGCTGCTCAAACCCGAGACACGCGATTTGATGCTGGATGGCAAGATATTGATTGGCCCTGATTTCGAGTACGCCTACTTGTTTGGACATCACGGTCGCGAAGCAATGCGTCGGCATGGACACAATGGTGGTGCACCGGGAATCAGCGCAGAATTCGCTTTCTATCCAGAATTGGGTTACACGTACGTTGTGCTGTCCAATTACGACGAAGCGGCCATGCCGGTGGGCCACGATATTCAGGAACTTGTCGAAGCCAAGGCACTCGCCGAAAATCCGCAACTGTCTCCGTCGGGCCCGAAGTTTCGTGTTGGGATTGCTTTCGGCCGCACAGATGACGGCGTCATGGTGGAACAGGTAATCGAAGGGGGCCCAGCGGAAAAAGCGGGTCTGGCTGCCGGCGACCGAATAGAAAAAATCAACGGCGAGCCGTTGCAGGCTGACTGGTTCAATTTACTTGAAAAGCCTCTCGCCGACGGGACGCCAATCAGCTTTGATGTGTTGCGTGACGGCGATTCACTAACCATCGAAGTGGTACCGGAAGCGATCAAGTAGTAGTGTGCCGGATTGTTTCTGGATCGGGTGCCGTTTGTTGGCCTGGATCTGCTTTCGGCGGATCACTGACCATAAAGGAATAGATCAAGACAAACACTGCGTAAAAGGTCACAAAGAAACACCAGTAGCTCGCAGCGCTGTCGCTGATGAACCAGGCAACCAGCGCCCAAATCCAGCCCCACGCCACAATGGCCAGACTTTGCCAAAACGGACGCCACCACAACAGAAACGGCAACCCGATTACGAATGCCCACAGACCGTAAGCCCACGCGACAAACATGGGCGGATTCTGCGGCGAATACCAGTTCAAGTGTCCTTGCGGCGTAATCTGCGTGTGAATCGGATGATAGACGACCCGGGCCGCTAACACGATAGTCAGGCCCAGAATCAGGACGGTGAAGAACGCCACTTTCCGACCTCGAACAGGGCGGTCGTACAAGGAACCAAACAGCGGTCCCCACGCCTGGGCCAGCAAGGCCAGTGGGATCAGCCCCACGGTCAACAGTTGATTGACAATGCCATTCGGCCTGGGGCCGTCCAGCCACAAAAGTCCTTCAGTCCACTGCATGGCGGTGATGCCCATCAATGCGACCGCGCTCCATTTCAATCGCGGATGGTCGCGTCTTAACAACCAGGCCGCCACGCCATAAGCGCTGGCGCCAGCGACCAGACTTGATGTAGCGTCGAAGCAGATGAGAATCCCCCTGGCCGTCGAATCCCGGCTTCGTCATTTTGTTGATTATAGCGGGGACTTACAACAAGCCTTCAATGATCCGTCCACCGTCGGTGGCTGTCGTCGGGCTGTCAAAGTCCGTTGTGAATTCCTCGTCGGGTTCAACGCCGAACGCAGACATGATCGTCGCAAACAGATCCGGTACCTGCCACGGCTCACCCTGAATTTCCGTACCCAGTTCATTGGTGCCGCCAATGACACGGCCGCCCTGAATCGGGCCGCCACCCAGCACGACCGGAGTAACGCGGGGAAAGTGGTCGCGGCCGGCACGGCCATTGATACGCGGAGTCCGTCCAAATTCGCCCATCCAGATCACGATGGTGTCTTCCAGCATTCCGGAATTGCGGAGGTCCTCCATCAGCGCGGCCAATGGCCTGTCGATATCTCCGGTTAACCGTCTCACTGCGCGAAAATTGTTGTCGTGAGTATCCCAGCCGCCGCGCTGGATCTCCACGAATCGCACTCCGAGGTCGAGCAGTCGCCTGGCGACCAGACAGTTCCGTGCAAACTCGGAATCGCCATAGCGGGATCGATCGGCCGGTGAGGCTTGTTCGAGGTCCAGGGCGCTGGAAAATTGGGTAGCCGAAAGGGCTCCAATTCGCGAGATCATTGATTTGCGTTGTTCCAGTAATGGACCCGGATGTTGCGCATCAAACTCTGATCCAAGTTCGCCAAGCAACCGCAACCTGCCCCGTCGACGACGCAACGTGTTCAACAGTTGCCGGGCTTGGGCAGCGTTCTCGATTGAAAACGGCGCGTGTTCGGGTCCCATAAATGCCGGACCATATCCGGCCGATCCCAGTGCAACATAGTTTGGCAGTGCCGACTCTCCTCCGGTACTGGAAATCACCGAGCCCAGCGACGGTCGCGGAAACGATGAGACGAATTGGTATCCGGTATGCAGATAATACTGGGCTCGCTGATGATCTCCGATGTCGGAAGTCAGATTGCGGACGATGGACAAGGCATCCATTTGACGCGCGACACGCGGCAAGGTTTCGCTGATCCGCATCCCGGGCGCCGCCGTTTCGATGGATTGGAACTCACCACCTGTGGATGTCCCCGGCTTGGGATCAAACGTATCGAGTTGGCTGGGTCCGCCGTCCATCCACAGCACAATGCAGCGTTTGGCCCTGGCTGAAGAATTGACTTCACTGGCGAACAGCCCATCGCAGTGATTGCGAGCGGCGTACGCAAAGAAACCTCCGATGGAGCCTCCCAGCATTTGACGGCGGTTGATGGAGATCGGTTGCATCGGTCTGGTCCCGCAATTAGTGATTAAAAAAGAACTCATTGGAATGAATCAGGGCAAAAACAACATCATCGGTCTCCTGGTCCTTGCACAATTCCAGTTCACGTGGCGTTGGTTCACGCGTCAGCACACGCCGATACAATTCGGGCACGGAGTAGTCCGCGGAGCCGACCTGCATTGACAGACGCGACATGACGATCTGGACAGTCTCGCGATAATCCCACGTCGGATTGAAGTCCAGTTGGAGTGCATCGCCGATCGTGGCCCGAATAAATCGCTCGCGATCGACGGCCGTCACATCCAGCTCCAAAGCCTGCACTACCGAATCAAAATACTGGCCCGGTGTGAGTGGTTTCATCGTTCGCCAGGCAAACCCGCGGCTGGCTGAAGGCGAGTCCTGGGCACGAGACGAGCCACGTTGGTAGGCCTCGGAATTGCAAATCAAACGGATCATGTCCTGCAGGGAAAACTCGTCCTGTCGCGCGCGATCGGCGAGAAACTCGACGAGGTCCGGAATGGCAGCAGGATTAAGGGCGTTGAAATCGTCAATCGGTTCGACGATGCCCTGACCCATCAGGTGGTACCAGACACGGTTGGCAAAGGTCCGTGCGAACGGTTTGCTGTTGGTCACAAACAATGCCAGCTCGGCTCGCCAATGGTCGGTTTGCGGCCGGGCGCCAGTCAAAAACGTCGGTCGCTGGTTGGGATCGCCTGGACGAACCTGATCTTCAACGTAAAACGAGCCATTTTGCTGACGGGTGTCGACTTGCTGAAAAAACCGCCGCATCAGTTGATAGTCATCCTGCGTCCAGCGGTCAAACGGGTGATCGTGACACTGTGCACAGTCCAGTCGCACACCCAGAAATACAC
>JBPCVB010000242.1:0-2983 GCA_051010855.1 Pirellulaceae bacterium
CCTCTTCCGTCATCTTCAACTTGAATTGCCGATGGATGGCACTAGTGGCGAGAAACACATGTATGCATGGATCAGCATTCTTTTGCAGGGCTTCCCACGCGCGATCGATATCTGCTTCGGCACATCGCGCCAAACCGCAAATGGTTGAACCGCTGAATGTGTTGGCAATTTCGCGCACCGCCTCAAAGTCGCCGGGGGACGCGATGGGAAATCCAGCCTCCATGACATCGACACCCAGGTCGACGAGAGCCTGAGCCACTTTCATCTTCTCGGCCAGGTTCATGCTGCAGCCCGGCGACTGCTCACCGTCACGCAGCGTCGTGTCGAATATCTTGATAATCCGCTTCTCGGACATTCCGTGTACCTGATCGGTCGTCCGGCAAGCAACAATTGGCCCGGAGTCGACAGGATTAAAGTTTGTTAGAACGGGCGAACTAATGCCGGTTTCGCAAGAGATTGGTCTCACAGTATTGTACTTGCCCAGAGGAAAAATCGTCAACCAGAGCCGGCAAAACTGGTATTGGCGGACACGCCTGCCGCCGCAGTTCGGGCTTCTAAAAGTTTTTTCGACCGAAGCGGTCACGCAAACATCGCTGCAAACTGGTTATGACGGTAATAACACCCGCGAACGAATGTTCCTGTATTGGTTGTATCGATTACAGAATCGAATTCGCTGCGTTTCCGCTCCCTGGCCTCTGCGTGAACTAGACTTGCCTTGAGTCCTTCGATTTGACACTTTGACCCAGAGACGGTTCAGCCATGTCCGAAAACGTCACCGCCGAATTCCAGGACGTCATTCAGGCGCTTCTCAACGAAGATCAATTGTTCAGCTTGCGGGAACGTCGCGACAAGAACCGTCGCAGCTTTGTCCGCCCGGTTCGTCTGGTGCTGGAAGATCAGCCAACTGAATTGAAAGAAGGCTTCACGCGTGACCTATCTGATGGTGGTATCGGCTTGCTGCACAAGTTTCCGATTGCGGCCGGCACGATTGCCCAGGTCAAGGTGAACCGGTTATGGGATCAGGCCGTCGTGCTCAAATGCGAAGCACGCTGGTCCTGCAAAAGCGAAAATGGCTGGTTTCAATCCGGCTGGTCGATTCTGGCTGTCCAGTCTCCGGCAACTTCGTAACGTCTCTGCCGCCTGCATCAGTGGCTAATGAACTTGAACAAGTTGCGCACCGGCTGACCATCCACGTACTGGCTCGGCCCGCCGAAGACTCCGCGGCCCATATAAGTATTGGGTGGCATATTTTGTATCTGCACGGCATTGCCATTGGTCACCACCGGATTGAGGGCCGTGCGGTATCCCGTCTGGCCCAATGTCGGTGGCTGGGTTGCAGCCGGAGGCACGATGTATTGCTGTGGCGGCGCAATGTACTGCCGGGGAGGAGCCGCCAATTGTGGCTGGGCAACCGTATTCGGACGACAGGCGCAACCTGCCGCCCGCATGGATCGATCCCAGGCTGCCGGAATTCCCAGTGTCGGAACGTTCCAGGCTGGAGCAGCTTGCGGAACAACATACTGCACGGGGGCCGTTGCCGCAGGTGCAGCATTGGCGGGCAACTGTTGATTCAGCACACTTTGTTGAGCCACCAGCGGCACGTTCAGTGAAGTCTCGTCCAGGTGCCCAGGTACCGTCTGACCAGGATAAAACACGCTGGAGACAAATCCGCCGCCGGGCAAGGGAGATGTTGACTCGATATATTCAACAGGCCCACTCTGCTGGCCGCATACCGGCACAGCAACACAAAGCGTTAACAAGGCGATGGTGTTTAACTTTGATCTCATCTGCATTTCCTTTCCCGTCACAACTACACGATCATGCAACCATACGAGCGCGCAGCGCCGGCGGTTCACAATTCCTCAGGTTGATTAGCAGATGTGTCGCAACACACCAATAGAAATGCTGCCAGCAGGTCGTCGCTATCAGGACTCGCCGCGAGACTCTTCAGCAGACCTTGTTTTGCTGTCCTTGAGTCGGGCAATCTTGATGCCCATGAACCCGTAGAACATCGTCATAAAGGGACTGATGATGTTGAAGAAACAGAACGGCGCGAACGCCAGCACGTTAACGCCCAGCACGCCCTGTTGCGTGGCACCGCAGGTATTCCACGGCACCAATACGGAGGTCACGGTTCCGGAATCTTCCAGTGTGCGGCTGAGGTTCTGTGGCGCCAATCCGCGTTCTTCATAGGTGTCGTGGAACATTTGTCCCGGCACTACGATCGCAAGGTACTGATCCGACGCAGTCGCGTTGACAAACATACAACTGCCCGCGGTCGTGGCAACGAGAGATCCGTCCGAAGAAGCCATCTTGACCAGAGGTTCGGTGATGCGTCGCAGGAATCCGCTGGCCTGCATCACTCCGCCAAAACACATCGCGGAAATGATCAGCCAGATCGTGTTCAGCATTCCGAACATCCCCTTGCCATTCATCAGACCGGCCGCTGCGATTTTGCCATCCAGTTCGGATACTGTGTGGTCCATTTCAATGTCGTCTTTGGCTTCCTCATATTCCTCCATGGTCAAAGCCGGGTTGCTGGTCGCCTCGCGAGCCCGCTCCAACACAATCGATTGTCGCTCAGCTTGCCACGATTCGAGTTCCACATCTGGCACCGCCGATGTGGAATCGGCCATCGCGTTGACACTGGCTGAATAAGCGTGCTGGATATAACCTGGCGGTTCAACGACGGTTCCGTCGTCCTGCTCGACCGCTTCGATGGGCAATCCAGAGACTTGCTTCACAATATCGGGTTGAAAAATGACAGCAAAAATCGCACCGAGGATGACGCCGACAAACAACGCCGCTACGGCACTGACCCGCAATCCCACCAGCACCAGGACGCCCAGCGGAACGAGGAATAGCCAAAAGTTAATATTGAATCGTTCGGCGATCGCCGATTTTAGTGACGCCGTATCGACGGCGGCCGCGGCTGGTTCGCCTGAGTAACCGATCGCCAGAAAAATCCCTAGCGTGATCAGGA
>JBPCVB010000243.1:0-4232 GCA_051010855.1 Pirellulaceae bacterium
TTCTCCCCTGGGGAGAAGGTGCCCGCATTGGCGGATGAGGGCCGAACACCGATCGCATTGTTTGTCAGGCTTTATCGTCATGCCTTCACCCGGTTGGTCTTTTGAAAAGCCCAACCACCCTCTCCCCCAAGGGAAAGGGAAGGACGGTGCAGCTAAATGCCCAGTATGACGATGCGGCTGCGCAGGTGATCCCAGCGCAACAGCGCTCCGCTGCAAGAGAACGACTCTCCGCGATCCAGATGCTCAACTTCCTGGTTGTACCGTGCGGGCAATTGCACCGAGACGAGGAGCCGGGTGCCGGTCAGCGTGCCGTTCAGAGTATTGCCGTGCAGGTAGTCGAGGTCCTCAAATCCTTCCTCGGCCGGTTCCACGCGATCGATATCGACAGCGACAGTGTAAAGTTTGTCAGCGTGTTGCTGGATGATCTTGTCGGCCATGGGGGTATCCGCGCCGGTCTCCGTCAGCTGACGCACCAGCTGGATCAGATCGTGAAAGGGCTGGGTGGCAAAGGCTGGATTCGGGTTGTCGTCGTCATCGCGTTTGGCAGGCGGAGGCAACAACTCGACGACACGCGACTGCACCCAGTCGGGCCACATGGGCAAACGAATTGCCAGGGTCACGGTCCAGGTGATCTTGTTATCAGGCAGATCCACAGAAAAGGCGCGGGTCATCGGGAAAATGATGCCAGGCTGCAACTCGATCACTTCGCCACGCTTGCTCGCCGGAGACTTGATCAGGGTTTTGGTTTGCTGAAACAACTTGTGCGAATGAGTGGTGCGGTTGGTGCCACTTCCCGATACGACGGACTCGTGGCCGGTAATGGAGGCCGTTACCGCGCTGATTTGCACGTTGCCCAACGGACCGATCTGCAACAGTGAAGGCATTGGTTCGCCCGCCACTGCCTGGGCCAACGTACCCCATTTAACCTCGCCCAGTTTCCGTTGCGCTAACCAGGAGCGCAAACTGAACCAGACAATCACGAGCGGCGCGATCAACCCCAGCAGGAATAGCGGAGAGATCTGCGCTGACAGGAAAACAAACAGCAACACCAGGATGAACGCGATGTTCAGACCAATGATCATCGGCCAGCGACGTGTACCAGGCTGAATGACCGGCTCCGCAGAGTCGGGAACAGGTGCGTCGTTGCCCGGCCGCCACAGGAACTCTTCGCGGCATTTGGGGTCGCGGGCCCACGGGATGTCCACGCGAGCCAGCACATAGTGGTCGATGTTCAGGTACTTGCCGCGATAACTTAGTGGAGAAGCCGGCGGCTGAAACTCAAACGCATATTCATATTTCTCACCAGCTTTCCATTCACCCTGAAACAACGTTTGCTGGTAGTAATTACGGCGTGTCTGGTTGCCACGTCCATGGGTGCTCCACCAGCAGTTCAGGGTCAGTCCGCGGCATTTCACGTCCTGGTTGACGCGTACACGGATCCAGCCCTGAACGGTCTCGCCGGTCCGAAACTCACGGTCAGGACGATAGAACTCGATTTGCAAGTCGCATTTGCTCATGAACTGGCGATTTCATCCGTGAACAACGCTTGCATATCCAGTGATTGTCCGTCGGCGGCTCGTTCTTCGAACTGTTGGAATCGTTCGTACAAATAACGGTCGATGGCTCGCACATTGTTTCCGAATTCCCGCAACAGTTTAACCGCAGTTGCGTCGTTCATGGATGCCAGGGGTGCCTCCGTACGCCGGGCCACCATCAATTTTTGGTTAACCGTTTGTTGCAACCAGGTGGCAGTGGGTTGTTGATCGAGTCGAATGGTACGGACCGAAAACCCGCAAGACGTCAGGGACCTGTCCAGATCAACGTGCGTCCCCAGCACAATGCGTCGCGCCGATCGCCACAACCGCATACGTGGCCGGCGACGCAAACGCTGGGCTTCGTCGATCATTAAATCCTCGCGAGCCGGCACCTCCCGCTTTTTCGCCTCTGGCAAATGCACATAACAAAATTTAGGCAAACCATCCGCCAGGCAGAAGAGATGAGTCGATTTGCCGCTGCCTGCAGGACCCATGAACTGCACCGCACGGCGCTCGGGAACCAGGAATTCCAGGATGGAGTCCAGGTCACAGCGCGGGACTGCCGTTTCCAGCCGTTGCCCGCGAGTCAATTCACCAAAAGGGTTGTAACGCAGATTCAGTGCAGCATAAGGCAGGTCAATTCGACGCTGCCAACGTTGCCGAACCATTCTGACTGTATGGGAAGAGGTCATGATCGCCAGCATACGGTCGAACAACGCGTCCGGGAATCAGAGAGTCAGATTCAGCTGACGGCTGGTGCGGACAGAGTCCACACACCAGACGATTCCGACCGGGTCGACGCGATGGCGGGTTTCTCCCGGCACAGCACCCAAAGCAGAGCAAACATCAATACCGTGGTTAGCTGCACGCCATAGACTGCGGCGACGAAATGGGAAAAACCGGACGTTAGATATAACGCTCCCAGCAAAAAGCCAATCCTCATCGACTGCCGGCGGGAAAACGCGCCATTGGCCATCAAACCGACCAGCAAATACATCGGCAACAGCAGCATGCACAAGTCGTAAGAGAACAAATGCGGCGTGACCAGCAACGTGGCCAGAACCAGCACCGAGAACTCGATTGGCTTACGAACGGAATCAGGTGTTTCCTTATTCAGGGAATTCATTCGCAACAGCAGAATGCCGATCAGTCCAACGGCAAGGATCCAGCTGGCTCTCGTAAGCCATGTTGATGTGCCACCGCCGAGCAGAGCAAAGAATCCATACAGGCAATGCGATTTGTAAAGGTCATAGCCACTCGTTTCCACGTAGTCGCCGGCACCCACACAGAACTGGGCATAATTCCAGCAAGTCTGGGGCCCCGCCAGAAAACACATTCCGCCAAACAGGCCCGCGACGAGCAATGCTCCGATAACGAACGCCCATTGTCGTTTCAGGAACATCGAAATTCCCACCAGCAAGGCAAGGTGGGGTTTGAACGCCATCAGGCCAAAAGCCAGGCCTGACGCAAAACGACGCGAAACCATGTACAGAAAGAAGGTCGCCGCAAGTATCAACAAACAGACAGTTCCCTTTTGACCGGTTGTGATGCTGCGAATCAGTGGCGTGTACATCGTGGCCAGGACCAGCAACCACGGCAATATGTTTCGTAGCGTCCCGTCGTTGCTCGCACCCGTCTCGCAACGGCCGATTGCCTTCACCATCAGCATGTGGGCGGCAATCAGACAACCAATCATGGCCAGCACAAACAGCCACGCGGCCAGACTGTAGGGCAAAAACGATGCGGGGATCCACAGCATGTAATAAAACGGTGGATACACCATTTCAAAGTACTCGCTTTCGGTCCAGCGAAAGCCCAGCAATGATTCATCATGCTGCAGTGTGCTGAGCGAACTGTGATCGAACAGCACTTCGGGGCCAACAGTACGCAGGGCATAGGCACCGATCCATTCCTGCAGGAAATCGCCAGCGATCGGAGAGCCCACGTTATTGTTGTGATGCCCGAAATTGGGCGACTGCCAAAGCACAATGGCCAGAATGCCCAGGCTGATCGCTACCGGCAGCGAATATACCGGCCGCGCAGGCGTAGCGGTGGATCGGGAGGGGCGGGGATCGGAGGTGTCTTCCTGCATGACACTGTACCGTACGTCGTGGCCAACTCACCGCGATTGGGTACTCCTGGTCCCTATCGTTCTTCCATAGACCCGGACCGATTATTCCAAATATGACGTTCGCACCCGGGTAGAGCGAAAAGGCCCTTCCCCAGAGCCCGCCGGGAATGCACAGGTAACGCCATAACCGGAATGGATTAACAGATTCGATCCAGTACGGGGCGTGATTGCAGGCAGCGCATCTGCTCAGACGACGGCAGCCGGCTACAATGAAGCTTGATCAATTCCGTCCTCGCGAGTGCCCATGTCGGTCGAGCAGCCAGCGATCCCGTCCGCGCTTTCACCCGAGCAGGTAACGCTGCGTCAGGCCAGTGCCGATTTACGCGCCGAGGCCCAAACGCTGGGCGACGTCACTCCATTGATGGACGAGGCCACGGAGCTGGTCAAGCGAGCAATCCGTCAAACCCTCGGTTTCAAACTGTTTCCGGTGCAGCAAATCGGCGCTGGCGTCATGGCAGGTGGCGGGATCGCCGAGATGTTTACCGGCGAAGGCAAAACATTGACCGCGACGGTTCCGCTGTACCTGCACGCCCTGACCGGCAAAGGTGCACATCTGGCTACGGCCA
>JBPCVB010000244.1:0-3697 GCA_051010855.1 Pirellulaceae bacterium
GAACCTGCAGCATTCTTTGATCAAAGTACTGGATTGAATTTTAACCAATTTGGGCCGAACGAATACCGGTGACGCCAAGATTCTCATGGACCGCTGGGCGAAGAACTTGGGTGAGATGATCGACGAGCTGCACGGGCGCTAGTTAGGGAAACGTGATAGGGCCTGCGATGGTGCATCTGCACGGACTTGGCTCCGCAAAATTCAAATTGTATGAGTAAAGCAGCATTATCCGTTGTTGAAGGCGATCAGCAATCGCTGGCGATATCCGTATCCGGTGACTGGTTACTTGGCGGCGAATTGCCCGGCCCGCAGCCGGTGCTGGAGCGGTTGCGACAATCGCCAAAACCAACGTCACTGGCCTTCGATTCACAGATGCTTGGGGAGTGGGATACAGGGCTGGTCAAGACTCTAATTGCCATCAATCAAAGCGCCGGGGCCAATGGTGTCCAAGTAGATGACGCGGGGCTGCCGACGGGTGCTCGACAACTTGTCGCGCTGGCTTTCGCTGTCGAAGAACGCGAGGGCGCTCGACGGGTTTTGATGCAGAAAACGTTCCTGGAGCAAGTAGGCGAGTCTGTCACGGCAGGACTCGAAAGTTGCAAGGAACTGCTGACTTTTACCGGCGAACTGGGATTGTCGTGCGCGCGTTTCCTACGTGGCAAGGCGACTTACCAGCGCTCGGATTTCTGGCTGTACGTGCAGGAAGCTGGCGCTGAGGCGTTTCCGATCGTTTCCCTGATCTGTTTCCTGATAGGCATGATTTTCGCGTTCGTCGGAGTCATGCAGCTCACGCTCTTCGGCGCCGGAATCTACACAGCCGATCTTGTCGCTGTGGCGATGGTCCGGGAAATGTCTGCCATTATGACCGGAATTATTATGGCCGGCCGCACCGGCGCAGCCTATGCGGCGCAAATCGGCACGATGAAGGTAAACGAAGAAGTTGATGCACTGACAACCCTCGGCATGAATCCGACGGATTACCTGGTAACGCCACGGGTTTTCGCCCTCATCGTGATGATGCCGCTGTTGACAGTCTACGGCAGCCTGATGGGAATTCTGGGTGGCACCGTCGTCGGAATGGCAATGCTCGATGTCAGTCTGCTTCAGTATGTTACACAAACCATTGAGTCAGTCCAATTGAACAGCCTGTTCGGTGGCCTGTTCAAGAGCATTGTCTATGGGATATTGGTCGCAATGGCAGGTTGCCAGCAAGGTATGGCCTGCGGCAACAGTGCATTGGCGGTTGGACAGTCCACCACCAAAGCTGTGGTCATGGGCATCATGCTGATCGTGATCAGTGCATCCATCCTGACAGTCATCTACATCAATCTTGGAATTTGATATGGAAAAGGCGCAACCGCACATCACCGTACAGGACCTAACCATGGCCTATGGCGATTTCCTGATTCAGAAAGATCTGAATTTCAGTATCGATCGCGGCGACATTTTCATCATCATGGGAGGATCGGGTTGCGGAAAAAGTACGCTGTTGAAAGTCATGATTGGCCTCAAAAGCCCGGCAACCGGCGACGTGTTTTATGACGGTGAGCCGTTCTGGGCTTCGAGTGATGTGGGGCGGGAAGCATCCAAACGAAAGTTTGGTACGTTGTTCCAGTCTGGTGCTTTGTGGAGTTCGATGACGCTGGCTGAAAATATCGGCTTGGCATTGCAACAATACACCGAACTGGGAGATGCCGAGATCCTGGAAGTAGCAGCCTACAAACTGATGCTGGTCGGGCTTGCAGGATTCGAAGATTACTATCCGAACGAAATCTCCGGGGGCATGAAGAAACGCGCCGGCCTGGCGCGCGCCATGGCACTGGATCCTGAGATCCTGTTTTTTGATGAGCCTTCCGCAGGACTTGATCCGATCAGCGCAAAATTGTTGGACGACCTTATCCTGGAACTGTGTGAAAGTCTGGGAACGACGGTGGTTATCGTCACACACGAACTCGCGAGCATATTCGCGATCGGCAACAACTCGGTATTCCTTGATCCCGTGACCAAGACACAGCTCGCTACGGGCAACCCAAATGAACTACGTGATCACCATTCGAATTTCGAAGTTCGAAACTTTTTGCAACGGGGCGAAGCGGAGGACAAAGCGGCATGAGCAAAAAAACCAATCCAACTGTAATTGGCGCCTTCGTTGTGGGCGGGGTTTTGTTACTCGCCGTGGGTGTCGCTATGTTCGGGGGTGCGGAACTGCTGGCCAAACGAACCGTTTATGTCGCGTATTTCACCGAGGACACGCAGGGTCTGCGCGTCGGCTCGAACGTCATGATGAATGGCGTACAGATAGGTTTCGTCACCAACATGTCGTTACTCGTCGATCGGGATGACTTCGAAAGCCAAACTGAAGTAATCATTGAGTTCCTTCCGGAATCCTTGCTCCTCACCCACGACGGCGTGGTGATTGGAGATGGTATGACCGGCGGGGTCTCACATGATGAACTCGTCAATCGAGGTGGCTTGCGTGCGACGCTGCAGGCGGAAAGTTTTGTCACCGGGCAGCTGCTCATCGACATGCGGTTTCGACCCGAAACAGTGCCAGTGATGCGAGGCGGCGAAGGTGCTCTGTACCCGGAAATCCCTACCTTTCCTTCAGACATCCAGGAATTACTGGCAAAAATCCAGAATTGGATTGGTAACCTTGGCGAAGAATTGGATACAAAGGAATTGACGGAAAGACTAAATGGTATTCTCCGGGGCGCTGATGAACTCATGAATTCCCAGGATTTGCGCGAATCTCTGACTGGCATCAACAAAATTATCAACACAGAAGAATCGCAGGAGTTGACTGCCTCACTGCAAGTTACGCTCGAGGAATTTCGCAGCGCAGCAAATGATGTGGGTTCGCTAATCCGGAATGCCGATACCAAACTGGACGCGGTGGAAATCAAACTCATAGTCGAAAGACTTGTTGGCACGCTGGATGAGGCGCAGTGGGCTCTCGCCGCCGCCAAGTTGCAGATGCGGGGCGAATCGGTTCAGTCCTACCAACTCGGTGCGACACTCAAGGAGGTAGAAAGCGCTGCCAGGGCCATGCGGGAACTCATGGATTACCTCGAACGAAATCCCGAAGCCATTCTGCAAGGTAAGGGACAATGAAAGGAAGAAACGATATGTATCTTACAGCCCGATCGATCACACTCTGCGCTGTCGTGTCGCTCCTGATCGTCGCCTGCGGCTCTTCTCCCCCAGTTCGCTATTTTGCGCTTGCACCCATGGACTCGGCACAACAGCAGGGTCCCGACGATGCGGTAACACTGGGCGTGGGACCATTGCGATTGCCGGAATATCTCAATCGTTCACAAATAGTGACGCGCGGCGGCGGCTCGGAGCTGGAAATCGATGAGTTCAGCCGCTGGGCTGAACCGCTGACGCAGGCGTTGCACCGTGTCGTGTCGACCGACGTGGACAACATGATGAGTGGCGTTAGGGTCATCGCGTTCCCGTGGGAAGCAGCGATCCAGGGCGACGTGGACTACCGACTGCTTGGCGAAGTTACCCGCTTCGATGCCGACCGGTCCGGCCGCGTCGTCCTGGATATCCAGTGGGCCATTTCCGATATACCTGGGCAAGTAACCGTGGTGATACGTCGCAGCAAATATGAAACGCAGGTGGCCAGATCTGACGACCCCG
Source organism: Pirellulaceae bacterium (assembly GCA_051010855.1). Classification (GTDB taxonomy): domain Bacteria; phylum Planctomycetota; class Planctomycetia; order Pirellulales; family Pirellulaceae; genus CAJQPP01. Next base: position 3,646 of record JBPCVB010000244.1, read on the forward strand.
CTATTGTCGCATCGGCGATGAACGACGCACTGGCGATGTTCAGCCGCGATGT
>JBPCVB010000245.1:0-9102 GCA_051010855.1 Pirellulaceae bacterium
CCACTTGCAACCGCGCCAACTCGTCCAGCACTTGCCCGTAAAGTTGCTCGTTTACAACGATGTTCTTGTCCTGGAATCGGTGCGGGCTAATTGTCACGAACACGGGGATGTCATGACCAATATCGCGCAATAGTGCCCGAGCCATTTCAACCCTGTACTTGTTGCGTTTGTGCCACTCCTCGTAGTTGTCGGATGAACCGGTGAAGTACATTCCGATGTTCATCCATTCCATTTTTTTGACGAAATCCGCTTTCCTTTGCCACGATAAATCCCAGGTCCGCCAATAGACATGGTCACCGAGATTTCCGCCGGTCACAATCGTCGCGTCACCGGGTGCAAAGTTCCACCAGGTAACCAGCGAATTCGGGCATGCGCCTTTGCAAATGCGCAGATACTCGTTCTTGATACCGTCTGAATATGCGTTCAGGCTTTCAACATCAATCGTGACGTATTTGCGACGCGGCCTTTCACGGCAGTAGTCGATGATGCTGGTTGGTTCGATGGTGTACTCAGCCGCCCGACCGCCCTCGTCACGTCGTTCCGGATGGAGTGCCCATTCTTCCTTGATCGTCATCGGGGAAGCGTACAGCGTTTCTGCTTCCAGACTCATGTCGGCAAACGCGCCTGCCGGCTTACCTTCCAGCTTCAAATCGTCGTAGTACTCGGGAACCTCATATTGATCGTAGGGTGCCTGCGATTGTGCGTCACAAACAGGAACCAGCAACAGCAATAACGAAAACAATATCCTCTTCATATTTTTACCTCTTCAGGTGATTGCCAAATTCTATTTTGTCGGGGCCCGATCTCAGTCCGTGATTTCGCAAGGAAGACGTAGCCGTACAATCATACGCGGAGGACCAACATGATGACGACGGGGCCGAATGACCCATTTTCAGGCGTCCAGGAAACCCTGCAGCACATTGATGGTGTTTAGACCGACCTGGTCGACTGCATAACCGCCTTCCATCACAAACAACGTCGGCAGCCGCTGCTCGCCCAACAAGTGTCCGTAGTGGCGGAAGTCATCGCTGGACAGTCGAAAAGAACTGATTGGGTCGTGTTCAAACGTATCGACGCCGAGCGACACGACCAACGAATCAGGTGTGAAGCTTGTAATGCGTTCGAGCGCGTCGGACAGGGCCTCCAGCCATAGACCGTAGCCGGTACCAGGCGGTAACGGGTAGTTGATGTTGAATCCCGTGCCGTCTCCAACTCCCTGTTCGTCCGCGTAACCCATGAAGTAGGGATAGGCTTGCCGCGGATCGCCGTGCAGTGAAACGAACAACACGTCACTGCGTTCATAGAAGATATCCTGTGTTCCGTTACCATGGTGAAAATCTACATCCAGCAGCACGATGCGCTGGGCTCCCTGATCCAGCAAATATTGGGCAGCAATGGCGGCGTTGTTCAGAAAACAATAACCGCCGTAGAGATCCCTCGCGGCATGATGGCCCGGCGGACGGCACAGTGCAAACGCAGATCTCTGGCCGTCCTTTAGCAACTTTGCACCCGTCAACGCACACATCGCACTGGCCCGCGCCGCCGACCAGGTCCCTTCAACGATCGCCGAATCAACCGAGTGGGCATAGTAACCCGCCTTGCCAATCACCGTGTCCGGTGCCGACTGTCGATGACGGCGCGCAGGCCAGGCAGTGGGAAGAATCTGGTTCGAGATTCCATCCGCCGCCGCGTCTTCCCAACATGTTTTCAGGAAATTCACAAAATCAGCATCGTGAATCCGTGTGATCGGAGCCTCTCCAAACTCGTCGGCCGATACGATTTCTCCCAATGCTGTTTCACGGATGCGATCCAGCACCGATTCGACGCGCTGCGGACATTCGTACAGAGGACCGAGTTGTCCATCGTGCAACTCGCCCGCTGGTTGATGCAGGTAATGGTCTTCTGAATAAATGGTAATCATGACACCGATTGATTGTCCGGGAATCCGCCACCCGATTCTCTCTGCGAAATGTGTGCGGACCCGCAAACGCTAGCTTGTGTGCCGGTACCCTAAACAATCGACGGGTTTTGGCAACGTGACATTGATCTAGGTGAGATTTGCGAATCTGGGTTAAACTTGCCTGCACTCGCAAATATTGCGGGTCCACAAATCAGTCACATGGTGTTTGAACGCAGGATGCGACCAGCGCAGGGAGGTGCGTCATATGGCAAGCGCTATCAAATTTCTCCACGCGGCCGATCTTCATTTGGATCAGCCTGTCACGGGACTCGCCGAGATCCCGGCCCACTTGAAAGAGACTCTGGCCAACGCACCTTATCGCGCTGCCGAGCGGCTATTTGATGTCGCCATTAGCGAACGGGTCGATTTTGTGCTGCTGGCCGGCGATGTCGTCGATCTGGACCAGGGTGGTCCGCGAGCGGCAGCATTTCTGCTGGGTCAATTCGAGCGTTTGGCGGACAAGGGGATTGAGATCTACTGGTGCGGCGGCAGCGTCGATCAACCTGATCGCTGGCCCAACGCCATTCAATTGCCCGACAACGTCGTCATTTTTCCGTCGTCAATGGTTGAGCAGGCAGCTCATACGCGTGAAGGCCTGACGATTGCCACGATTTGCGGAGCGGGCGCTGAGAATCGCAAACGCAATCCATCGGATTTTCGTTGCGTCGACGACGCACCGTTTCCCATCGCATTGCTGCACGGCGACATCGACACCACAACGCTAGCCGCACAGAACATTCGGTATTGGGCTCTTGGCGGCCACCACAAACGCAAGGTAATCGACAAAACCAGCAGCGTGGCGGTCTACCCGGGAACCACCCAAAGCCGTAACCCGCAAGAACCCGGAGGTCACGGTTGCACGCTGGTGCACGTCGATACGGCCGGCAAGATTCGCTTGCAGGAAATGGAACTCGATTCGGTCCGCTGGAGTCTGCAGCGGGTCACCGTTGCCGAAAACGCCAAGCTGGACGATCTAAAAACATCGCTGGCAGACCGCTGCTCGAAACTCAGGAGTGAATACAGCGACCAATTGGTACTGGCCAAGTGGCGAATCTCAACCACTGGCGACTTCAATCCGCAACTGCGTTCTGCCGAGTGGCACAAGGAACTTGTCAACTGGCTGCGTAACGAGTACGGCCAGTCCTCCAATAGCTTGTGGACGGTGGCAATGAAAATTGACCCGCCACAACAACTGCCGGCAGATTGGTACGAGGAAGAGACCATCCTCGGCGATTACTTGCGATCGGTCGGTCGGTTCCAGGGTGATGCATCAATGGGGTTGAGCCTGATGGATTACATGCCCGACAACCACACGGAGGATGAATTTCTGACTGACCTTGCGCGCATTAGCGCGGAAGCCCGTCAAACCGTCCTGCAACAGGCAGCGGTGGTAGGTGTTGAATACCTCGCCCAACACGACGACTCGCTGGACGCGTAGTCAGTCACAAACAATCACAAGAAGACAACCCGCGAACGGATTCCCAACATAAGCAAACCGTGGCCCAAATGGAGTTGGCACAGTGAGACTTAATGATATCCAGGTAGATGGCTTTGGCGTCTGGAAAGGCCTGACCGTTGACAATCTGGATCAGGGCATGACCCTGTTCTATGGCCGCAATGAAGCGGGCAAGACGACGTTGATGCAGTTTCTCCGCACGATCATGTTCGGGTTCTCACCCGACCGACGCGAGCGGTACATTCCGCCGCTGTATGGCGGACTGGCGGGCGGGCAGGTCCACACGATCACGCCTCACGGCAACTTTGTCGTCCAGCGTCATGTGGACCCCAACCGCGTCAATGACACGATCGGCGATCTGGTCGTTATCGATGACAACGACGGCAGCAATTTTGGCAAGGCCCAGCTAAACACGCTGCTGTCCGGGATCGACGAATCGATCTTCAACAACGTGTTTGCAATTGGCTTGCGTGAAATTCAGGAACTCAACACGCTGAACAGCACCGATGCAGCCGAGCATCTTTACAAGCTGACCAGCGGCCTCGATCGCGTTTCCCTGGTCGACGTCATGCGCAATCTGGCCGGCCGGCGTGAAACGATCTGGTCGCACGATCCCGAACGCCGCAGCCAGTTGGGAGAATTGCAAAACCGTCGTCGCGCCTTGCAGCGAGAAATCGATGACCTGCTGGCCCGTTCACGACGCTGGACCAAGGTCGCCGCGCAAACCAACGATGTTTCCCGTCAACTTGAGGAACTGGAAGACCAGCTGCGACAGCTGGAGCGGAACGCCAAGGTTATCGAAGTGGCCATGCAGGTGGGTGACCGCTGGCGTAGCCGCCTCGTGATTGACGAACAGATTCACGCCCTGGGCAATTTGCCGACCGAACAGGAAGTCTCCGTCAAGGACCTGGAAAAACTCAACCAAAAGATCGCCCAGCAACGCGAGAAAATGGCGGGCATCAAGAAGAATCGCAAAGCGATCAAACGAGAAGCTGATGAACTGCCCATCAATCGTACGTTGTGGTCGCAAGCCGGTCGCGTCGATGCCATGGTAGAACACCTGCCGTGGATCGAAGCGTTGGAACGCCAGGCTGAACGACTGCGCGGTGAAATGGATTCGATCCGCCAAACCATCGGCGGTGAGTCGACCGGTCTGGGAAGTCAACTCAATCTAAAGGCTCACGATGTCCGGGACCTGACCAACCGCGGTTTTGCCGCATTACAATCGACCGCCAAATCGCTCTCCGCCAAGCACGAGGAAATCGAGACGGCGACCGAGCACCACAGCCGCGCCAAACACGAGCTTTCCCAATACGAGGGGCGGATGCAATCGGCACTCGTCGAGCACAGCGACGGAATCGGGGATACTCGGGAAGATGCTTCGCGTTTGGTTAATCGACTGCGGCGGCGGCTGGAACTGGAAGAAAAAATAGAGAAACTCAACGCCTCACGTCACGAGCTGGAACGCGATATCGACGATGTCGTGAATGAGCAGGTATTGCCGGTTGGAAAATTGGCAATGCTAGGCTGCGTTTTCATCCTCGGCATTGTGTTTGCCGGATTTGGCTTGTTGAGTTTGTGGTGGACCGGAGGAACGACCGGCACGACAGCAACGGAAGTGGGATTCCTGTTTATGGTGCTGGGCACCGTGTTTGGCCTTTTCTCATTGGCGCTCAAGCACCACTGGGAACGGGTGGCACGCGATGAATTGGAAGATTTTCGCCACCAGTTCGACCTCGTGCGACAACAACTCAAGCGTGCAAAGGCTGAACGCGATGATATTGAACGTCATTTGCCTGCTGGCATCGGCGACTGGGACCTGCAATTGAGAGACGCAGAAGGCGACCTGGCTCGACTGGAAGATCTAATCCCGCTGGAGTCGCGTTATAAAACCGCCATCGCACACGTCGAAGAATCCGAGCGGCGTATGGAAAAGCTGGAACGCGAACGCGATGAGATTGATCGCAAGTGGCGTGACAACCTGCGGCTGGTGGGAATGCCAGACGATCTGCCCCCCGAGCAGTTGACCGAGATAACACGACGCAGCGAACGGCTGGTCGGATTCCATACACGGCTGGAACAACTGGAAAGCGAAGTCTATGACCGCGACAAGGAACTATCGCAGCTGACCAAACGCATCGATTCGCTATTGAGTGAGGTGGGACTGGAATACGAAATTGAGACGGATCCAGCCACTCGTTTGCAGACATTGCGTGTTTCGCTGGGCGAGCAGCGTCGCTTGATGGGCCAACGCAAGGAACTTGCAAACAAGTTCCGCAGCTTGAGGAACACCTACCTGAAGGCGTCACGCGAACTTGATCGACTGTTGGGGCAAAAGCGCCGCATGCTGTCCCAGGCTGGTGCGGAAAACGAAGAGGAATTCCGACAGATCGCCGTGAATCGCAAGCAAAGGCAAAAGCTGATTCGCGAACGCAAAAACCTTTCGGACCAAATCGCCGCTGCCCTGGGTGACCAGGTCAGTGAAAAACTGGTCGGTGTCGAACTGGAAGACTACGGTCAGCACGGCCTGGAAAAACGCTGGGAATCGTTGCAAAAAGAGATTGAAGAATTACGGCAACACCAGTCCAACTTGCATCAGCAGCGAGGAGAATTTCTGCAGGAAGTCAAAATGCTGGGCGAAGATTCGCGACTCGACGAAGCCCGACTGGAACTTGGAGCCGTCGTTCAGGAGATGGACGATCTCAAACGACAATGGCGCACGCTGGCCGTCAGCAGCCAAATGCTCGAGTCGATTCGTGAAAGTTATGAAGCCAAACGGCAACCGGAGACATTGCTGGAAGCCTCTTCGTTCCTCGAGAAACTGACCGAAGGACATTACACGCGTATCTGGACCCGCCTGACCGGCGAGGAATTGCTGGTCGACAACGCCAAGGGAGAAACCCTGTCGGTCGAACATCTCAGCAGGGGAACGCGTGAAGCGGTCTATCTGGGCCTGCGTCTGGCACTGGTCGATGCCTATGCACGACGCGGTGCCGTGTTGCCGCTGGTTCTTGATGACGTTCTGGTCAACTTTGACGCCAACCGGGCCCGGGCTGCTGCCGAAGTTCTGCGCGATTTCGCGTCCGGCGGATACCAGGTTTTGATGTTCACGTGTCATGATCACATTCGCGACTTGTTCCACCGACTGGATACGGACGTACGCGTGCTGCCTCATCACCGCGATGTCGTAGACAGCAACGCCATGCCGATGATGTTGGCACAGGCAGAAATCGATGTCGCTCCCCAGCCGGAGGTCGTTGAACATGTTCCGGTTCCAGCACTGCAAATGGAGACGCATCGTCCGGTTTATCTGGAAACAGATGAATTCGATTCGGAACTGGCCTTCGAGCTTTCAGCCATCGGTGAGGACCAGCAACGTGAAGTTGCCCTCGACGAACGGCTGTCAAGGTATGAGCATCGGGCGAACTCGACCGATGCTGCCTGATGTGCGGGGAATGAGCGGGCCGTCGTCTGGCGGACGCGACAGGTGCCTGTCAGCAGGCTGAGATTCAACCACATAAAGAGAGGCCCACAGTGCATTCCCTGACCGTCCAACGGCGGTCAGTTCGCGTCTTCCGCACATCTTCACAGGCTGGCGCGACAAACTTTGACCAGTCCGGCAACTCCTCTGCAAATTGCCCCAGCGCCAGTATCTGGCGTATCAGTGCCAGAGTTGTTTTTGGCACGAGAATTCCAACTGCCACGACTGACGCCAGCGGACCGGTTTTGGCGTTTCCTGGCGTGATGTTGCAACACATGCAACTGAATCGACCGGAAATTGTCCGATAGCTCCTACCAGATATCCTACCGCGTGTTCACGCAAAATCGTTTCGCTTGTCAGTGAAGCACGCCGAGGACTCATTTCGAATGAAGGCAGGAGAATCATGAAACTGAAATACATTACCTGCGTCGCCGTCGTGATGCTGATGAGCTCGGCGGCTGTGGTTGCCCAGGAAGCACAGTCAACCAGTTACGCAAATGCAAACGCAGCGGCAGCAAACAATGCCAATACAGCGGCTGCCTCAGGTGCCAATGCCTATGCCAACGCCGGTACCACGGCCCACTCAATGGGTTATGGATGCCATCGTCCATGGGATTACCCGCAAGCCCAGTCGCTTTGGGACGGCTATTGCCAGGAAATCTATCAAAAAGACCATTGCGGCTTGTTCGGTGGTGGATGCTGTGGCGGTGGCTGCGGAACTGACTGTTGTTCCCGTTGGCCTTCGGGCGGTTGCGGATGCGGTGACGGCTGTGGCGGTTGCAACGATGGCTGCGGAAATGGCTGCGGCGGTGGCCTGACATTCGGCAACGGATGCGGCGGCCTGTTTGGTGGCGGTTGCGGAAGCGGCTGTGGTGGTTGTGGCAACGGATGCGGCGGCGGACTGCTCGGTGGCGGTTGTGGTTGCGACGGCGGTTGCGACAGTGGTTGTGGTTGCGACAGCGGTTGCGGTGGCGGCGGACTGTGCGGTGGCCGCGGTGGCCGACTGTTCAGCGGTTGCCTCGTATGCAAGCCGGCCAATTGCTGCGACAGCGGCTGCGACAGCGGTTGCGACAGCGGTTGCGGTGGAATCACCACTGCTGGATGCGGTTGCGACGGCGGTTGTGGCGGCGTCAGCGCCTGCGGATGTGGCCAGCGACACGGCTTCGATCTGTTCGGCGGCCTGCGTTCACGTGGCGGTTGCGGCTGTGGTGGCTGCGGCGGCGGTGGCCTGTTTGGCGGATGTGGCTCGTGCGACAGCGGTTGCGGTTGCGACGGCGGTTGCGTCACCAGCGGCGGCTGTGGCTGTAACTAGGAATTACCAAGCGAAGGAATCCTGTACTTCTTGCGAAATGCGGTTTGCGGTCAACGGAGTGACCGCAATGATTCGCCGGATGAATCCTTTCTCGAAAAAGCGTCCTGATTGTTCTTCGGAATGGTCAGGGCGCTTTTTTTTGTGATTTGCCATTCAATTTGACGTCCAATTAACCGTCGAATGCCGGAAAAACTTGACGAAACAGGCCGCTTTGTGCGATGCTATGAGCACAGGGCAAACAGAGACGGAAGGCATTCCAATGAGGTTCTTGATCAACCGATCACCTGTCGTTCTTTTCGTATGTATCGGTTTCGCCATTTCTGTGGCGAATGTGTTCGCTCAGGAAACCGGCGATTTCCAACAATTGCTGAACAGTGGCGAATTTCCGGTCGCCATGGCGGCTGCCCAGACTGAAACGGATCCCGGTTTACGTGATCAGATGTTCAGCCAGCTGGCCCAGGCACAGCGGTCCTCGAATACGGGACTCAGTTCGTTTGCCACGGCAGCGATGATCGAAGGCGATTCGCTGCGTTTCGGCACGCTTAACCAGATGACCAATTACAACTCACCACAGGATGCAGCCCCTGGACGCCAGGCTGGCGGGCAAGGCGGTGGTATTACCGAGCAGGATTTCGACGAATTGATGAACCTGATTCAGGAGACCATCGATCCGGATTCCTGGGAGGAAAACGGCGGAACTGGCCGTATGCGACCGTTCCCGTCCGGTGTGTTCGTGGACAGTAGCGGCACGATGAAAAAAATCGTTCGAGACGCCAGCGGGCGTCTGGACGAGATTCGCGAAGTTCAGCCGGGCGACATCACCGATGCGGCTTTGCTGCAACAAACGGATTTGCGCAAGATCTCTCTGTCGCGACTGGAACGCCAGTTGCAGG
>JBPCVB010000246.1:0-5976 GCA_051010855.1 Pirellulaceae bacterium
GCGGCCCAAGCACCGCTACGTCACATCTACGGATCGCTCGAATCGCCTAAATCAGGTTTGAGATGGCGAATGAAGTACTCCCATTTCAGTTCGTTGTACCCGAATCCGTGAGCGCTGTTGGGATACACCATCATGTCAAAGCGTTTGCCGGCCTTTTGCAGGGCATCAACGAGCTGCCAGGTGTTTGACGGGTGCACGTTATCGTCGACCAGACCGTGCAGGATAAACAATTTGCCCACGAGCTTGTCGGCGTGCCGCAGGCAGGAACCGGCCCCGTAGCCTTCACGATTCTCGGCTGGCGTGCGCATGTAGCGCTCGGTGTAAATCGTGTCGTAATTCTTCCAGTCGGTGACCGGAGCACCCGCAACTCCCACATGAAAGACCTCGGGATAGCGGAGCAGCGCCAGAGCTGACAAGTATCCTCCATACGAATGGCCAGAGATGCCAACGCGGTCGCCATCGATGTAATCGCGTTGCGCCAGATAACGAACCCCTTCCGCCTGATCATCCATATCGACTACGCCCAGCTGCAGGTAATTGGCACTTTCAAATTCCTTGCCCCGGTTCACCGTGCCGCGGTTGCCAATCCTGGCGATCACGAACCCCAGTTCGCAGTATGGATTGGTTGCCCGAAAACGGTTGGTGACGCCAACGGAGGCAGGACCACCGTAAACGTCAATCAACAACGGGTATTTTTTGGATGGATCAAAATTACGCGGCTTGTACAACGTGCCGTAGATTGTGGCCTGCCCGTCCGCCGAAGGAAACGAGAACAGCTCGCCCGGCGTAAATCCTGCTTCAGCGAGTGCATTTTCGTGCGGCTCGAACAGAGTAGCGATTTTGTCACCCGACATGTTGTAAACAGCGGTCGCCGCTGGCGAATTGACGTCTTCATGACTGGCGACAAACCACGCATGATCGGGCGAAATCTGAAAATTGGAGTGGTGGGCCGATTCGGTGGTCAGCCGCCGGGATTCGCTGCCGTCTATTTGTGATCGATGCAGCTGCAGGTTCAGCGGGTTGTCGCCACTGAAGGCCGAATAATAAACCCAGCCAGCCTCTTCATCCACCTTCACGATCTGGTGCACGGGATAGTCGGCTTCGGGAGTCAGGTCACAGATTTTGTGTCCTTGCATGTGCCGCAGTTCGTATTGCTTCCAGCCGGTGCGTTCGGTTTCCCAGATGAAACGTTGACCATCGTCAAGGAACTGCATGGTTGGCGAATTGTCTTGCCACGTTTCCTGCTTTTCCGCCACAACGGTACGCACTGAACCCGAGTCGACGTCGGCTGCCATCACATCCAATTCGTTCTGCCAACGATTTGTTCGATGGAAAATCAGTTCCTTGCCATCTGGTGAAAAGCGGATTCCATAGATGTACTGGTCGACCGGTCCGTCGACCTTGACCTGCACAGTTTGCCCGGACTCGACATCATAGATGTGCAGTTTGACGTGCGGATTGTCCTGACCAGCCGTGGGATACTGCTCATTGTGCAAGCCCGTATATACCTGGGTATTGCGAGTCGTCAGGAAGTACGTCTTCATGTGGCTTTCATCGATTTCATAGAAAGCCAGTTTGTCCGATTCAGGCGAAAACCACATGGCGTCCTGCTGGGAAAGTTCTTCGCCATAGACCCAGCAAGCAGTTCCAAACCGGTGCTTTTCACTGCCGTCGGTCGTGACCTGAATCGGTTCGCCTTCGGGTTCGCCCTGGTCATTCAGCCGCTCGAGGACCAGGTTGAAATCTCGATACGAAGCCTTCCACTGTTCGTCGGCTGACTTGATCCATGTGCGTTGCCGGGCGCGTCCTACCCCCGCACGTCGGGGACGGCGGCGCGCTGCCGACCCGTCATCATCGCCGGGCTCGTTTTCAGCTTCCGAGATTTCGCCGGTCGCCAGATCAACTTGCTGTCGCCCCTGGCCTCGCAGCGAAAAGAAAAGTTTCCCGTCATCGGCGGACCACTCCAGGTTCGCGGGCACGTTGCGAGGCATGGCTGCCATCGCTGCGGTTGCTTCCTGGAATCGCTCCCAGCCCGGCAAGTCGTCCATCTCGATCGACTGGGCGAATAGCGAACCGGAAACACTCAGGACACCCACACAAACGCCCACCAGCAATCGCAGCATCATGGAATTCCTCAAGGCAAAACGGGGACTGGCTGATCTTTTCGGTACCGGGCTATCGTATCCCGGCTCTGGAAGCGTATCAACGTTAACAGCCAACGCGCACGCGACTGGCCGGCAAATCATGGCATGTACGCCAGATAACGTTCACAAAATCACGCAGCCTGAATATCAGGCGTCGTCCAGCACTTCCAGGGCCTGGAACTTCTGTCCTTCCAGCATGGCGAGACTGGCCCCGCCACCAGTGCTGACGTGAGTCACCTTGTCCTCGAAGCCCATTTGCGCGATAGCCGCTGCGCTGTCGCCGCCGCCGATAATGCTGGTAGCGTCGCTGTCCGCAATAGCCTGGGCCACGGCCCGCGTACCTCGATCAAACGGCGGCATCTCGAATACGCCCATGGGACCGTTCCACACCACCGTTTTCGCAGTCGACAACAAATCGCCAAAGCGTGTGGCTGTTTCCGGTCCGATGTCCAGGCCCATCATGTGGTCGGGAATTTCATCGACTTCGCATATCAGTTTTTCGCAATCAGTGCTGAACGAGTCTCCACAATGCACGTCGACCGGCAACAACAGTTTTCCCTGACCACGCTGCATCAAATCCCGAGCCAGGTCAACCTTGTCGAGTTCCACCAGGCTTTTGCCAACCTTGCCGCCACGAGCCACGACAAACGTGAACGCCATGGCTCCGCCAACCAGTATCTGATCGCAAATGTCCAGCAAGTTTTCGATCACTGTGATCTTGTCAGAAACCTTGGCCCCACCCAACACCGCTACAAACGGTCGCTCGGGGCTCTCGATCGCTTGTTTGAGAAACCTGATTTCCTTTTCCACCAGCGAGCCGACGACTTTGGGTTTGTCACCCATCGCGTGTGGCAACGCCACCATTGAGGCATCCTTGCGGTGACAGGTTCCAAACGCGTTGTTGCAATAGATTTCGGCCATGGCGGCCAACTCGGCCGCGAATGCTTCGTCACCCGCCTTTTCGCCTTTGTTGAAACGCAGGTTTTCCAGCACAAGAACGTCGCCCGACCGCAGCTGAGCGACTTTTTTCTGAGCGTCTGATCCGACGGTATCACTGGCAAAGGCGACGGGCTGGCCGATCAGTTCCGCCAAACGAGCGGCCACAGGACGCAAACTGAATTTCGCATCACCCTCGTCTCCCCTGGGTCGACCCAAATGGCTGATCAAAATCAGTTTGCCTCCCCGCTCGATGATGCTGCGAATGGAAGGCAACGCCATTTCGATGCGTCGATCATCCGTGATGCGACCGTCATCCATGGGTACGTTGAAATCGACACGCATGATAACCGTGCGGCCATTGACATCGATATCGTTGATGGATTTCTTGCGCATGACTGTGAAACAAATTGGGGGGGTAAGGCAGGGGCCGGCAACCAAAACGGGAAGGCGAAACTCTGTCCGAGCCGCGGTGCAAACGGCTCGGACGGAGCCTCGCCCTCCCAAAGCTGAAATATTCGGCGCAAGTCGCCTAGGTTTGGCTTTGCGGTTGTTCAACGACGCGTTTCTGGATGTCGGTCTCGATATTGCCGAACACCTTTTCATGACGCTGAACGCAAACGTGCAGGGCATGCAGCAACCGCTTGGCCGTATAAAAGTTCAACACGATTCGTTGCGTGACGTCCACTGGCTGGTCATTGGTGCCCATCGGCTGGGCATTGAGGCCAAAGTCGACAATCAGTTCTTCAGGGGAACCAGTGACGCGGCAAAAATTGGCATAGGCGCAGACCGCGTTCTGATCGTTGACGGTCACGGTTCGGGGGGCCTGAGCTTGTTCTTCTTTGGCCATCGTATCCTCACAAAATAAGATTGGTGTAGCGCGGCGGGATTTCAGGGCAATGTGCCTGACAACAGGAAACCGTTATCTTGCAACAGTAAACCGGCGAGATCAACCTTGAATTAGTAAGCCGTCACGTCGCCTTGATTTTCGTGTCGCCCTGGATCGTCCTGCATCAACCTCTCCGCTTGCAACATGCCCGGAAAAATCCTGATCATTCACACCGGTGGCACGATTGGCATGAAGCCGACCGATTCCGGCTATCGCCCCGCTCCTGGATTTCTGGAACACCAACTCGTTGACCTCGCCCGCCAGTGGGGAGCACAAATGCCGGCATTCGACGTAACGGAGTACGATCCGCTGCTGGACTCCGCCAATTTTTGTCCGCGTGACTGGCGACGCATCGCCGATGACATCGCTGTCCACTACTACGAGTATGAGGCCTTTTTGGTGCTGCACGGAACAGACACCATGGCCTATACGGCCAGTGCGCTGGCATTGATGCTACGCGGACTAAACAAGAATGTCATTCTCACCGGATCGCAGTTGCCGCTGTGCCTGCGACGCAACGACGCGCGGGAAAACCTGATCACGGGAATGATCCTGGCCAGCGCGCATTCGGTACCCGAAGTTTGCGTGTTGTTTGGCAGCGTGTTGCTACGCGGTTGCCGGGCCACCAAGGTTAGTGCCACCAGTTTCGATTCGTTCGATTCCCCCAACTCGCGACCGCTGGGAACCATCGGTACTCACATTCGCGTGTTTCAGCACCGGATACGAACGCCGGACACGTCGTTGCCGACTTTGAAAATCCTGCCATTGGAAAACGCGGCGGTGGCGACGCTGCGTCTGTTTCCGGGTATTGACTCGCGGGTTTTGGAAAACGTTCTGCAAACACCTCTGCAGGGCCTGGTGCTGGAGGTATACGGCGCTGGCAACGGACCGTCCAAGGATGCTGCGTTTCTGGACGCCCTGCGGCAGGCCACCGAGCGAGGCGTGGTAATCGTCAGTCTCAGCCAGTGCCGGCACGGCAGCGTTTCTCCGACTGACTATGCGACCGGTCGCGCGTTGATGGACGCCGGCGTGGTCTCGGGCCGCGATATGACCGTCGAAGCCGCCCTGACCAAGCTGATGTTCCTGTTCAGTCAGGGTCTGGACCCCGATGGAGTCCGCCAGCAAATCGCTACGGATCTGGCCGGCGAATTGACCGACTGACGCCGTGCCTGGTGAAAGTCCGGCGGCATGACTAAAATCTGTAGATCGAACCCGTTAGATGAATTAACAACCGGCAAGTCCTGTGAAAATATCTGTCATCTGTTTGCTCATCGTCATTGGTTGTTGGCAATCGGTTCCCGCTGGTGCTCAAGAGACCGCCACCGACACGCTGCCGCAGGGGATAGTTTCCGAGCAGCCAGCCGAAGGGTTCTTTGTGGAAACCGAACAGGGCTTCATGGTCCCCTACAAGGCCACGATCCCGGGGACCGATGTTGAATTTGAAATGGTGCCAGTGCCCGGGGGTACCTTTCACATCGGTAGCCCGGACGACGAAGCGGAACGTCGCGATGATGAAGGACCGCAAGTGTGTATTCGCGTGGAACCATTCTGGATGGGCAAATACGAAGTGACGTGGGCTGAATTCAATCACTACATGGCCCTGCATGATTACTTCAAGTCGTTTCAGTTCAGTGGAATCCGGGAAATCACGGAAGAGCGTGAGATCGATGCCATCACCGCCCCTTCCTCGCTGTACGATCCCAGTTTTACCTATGACGCTGGCGATGGTTTGCGACAGCCCGCAGCCACCATGACTCAGTACTCGGCGATGCAATACACCAAATGGTTAAGCATTCTGACGGGCGACTTTTATCGTCTGCCGGGCGAAGCCGAATGGGAGTACGCCTGTCGCGCGGGAACCACAACTGCCTATTCGTTCGGTGACGATCCCTCGTTACTCGGCGATTACGCCTGGTACGACGACAACTCCGATTACGAACGCCACGATGTGGGGCTAAAAAAGCCGAATCCGTGGGGCCTGTACGACATGCACGGCAACGTATCCGA
>JBPCVB010000247.1:0-3577 GCA_051010855.1 Pirellulaceae bacterium
GCTTTACCGCTTCGGGCTCGGGCGGCGTGACGATCTGTACCGAAGCGATATCGGGTTGCCGGGGCAAGCCGTCAGTGTCGTTTGGCGGTGACGCATTGTCCTCGACCGGGGGCGGCACCGGATGCAACTGGCCGGCTACCTGGTTACCAGGATCGGTTTCAGTACCTGGGTCGTTGGGGTCGCCGGATGGGGCGTCCGCGCCGGGATCTTCCGGTTCAGGGTTTTTGTCTTTCGCATCGGGGTCATTGGCTTCGCCGGGCTCGACTCGCTCGGTCGATCGCTCGGAGACCCCAGCGATTTCAGCGGGATAATGCCCAGCCATCCAGCCCAGCCAGTAAGTCAATCCCAGCATCGCTGCCACGATCATCAGCAAACCCGCAGTGACCAGTCGGGATTTTTTTTTGGCCTGGTCTGCGAGGTCATCCAGGGATACCGGCCCGGATTCAGGAATTTCGTCCGGTCCGGGCATAGCCTGCGCCGTTTTGCCGGGCTGGCTATCTACAAAGGGCAAGTCCTCCATGGCGGCTGGCATCGCGGCGGCCTTGTCGGGAGGCTGGCTATCGGAGGTCTCGCTTTCTTCCAGACCGTTGCGGTCCAGATCATAAATCGACTGGCGCAGCAGGATCGAAATAGCTGGCGGGTTTTCGGCGTGCAACAACTCGCGGATTTCGTGACAACTGGCAACTTCGGCCAGCAATTGGTCAGAAGCGAGCATCGACTTCTCGAACTCGATTGTTTGTTCCTCACTCATGTCCGAAGCGAGGTAAGCGGCGACGGTGTTGATAGCCGGATCGGTACTGCTTGCGGCGGGCGATGTTAATTTGGCATCGCGTCTCAGACGATCGATGCGTTCGATCCAGGCATCTGCCTTTTCACTTTCATCGACCAGCTCGTCCAGTCGCGATCGCTCGATCGATCGCATATCCGCCTGATCGAGAAATCTCAGCAGGTTTCTCAGGGTCAGACGCATCCAGAAATCTCCAGGGTGAAAAGGGCTCGTCAATCGGCCTGGTCGTCATCCGTGAAGATCGCCGGGACATTTTGAGAGCTCACCTCATTATTAAATCCCGCCACGTCTTCGTCAAAAATCTTTTGCAAATCTGCGAGGTTTTCGTCGATTTCTGCCACAACCAGATCATGTACCTCAATCGCCTGCCGAGTGGGTGGTCCGTCTGCCGACGACACCACACCGACCAGCGCGCTGAGTCGATTATTTAGCCGAATCGGGAAGTTCAACGGGTCCTGGCCGCTTTGCGATTTGGTCTGATACAGTGTTTCCTCGATCGTGGTCATACGCTTAACGAGCTCCTCGACCTGCTTGACGAGATCCTCATATTGTTCGTCATCGCCGAGGCGACCCTTGAGTGTGTTCAGCTGGCTGCGCACGTCGCGAATCCGTTTGATGGCCATGTGCGTTTCAGTCAACTTGTCACGAATGCCGATCAGGAATTCAAACTGAGCCTGATACTCTTCGTCCGTGACACTTAGCCGTGGATCTTTCATGACCTCGAATTCGATGCTGGTCGACTCGTCGCCAACCGAAAGCACCGCCTGGTATTTGCCGGGCATGCAGCCAGGTCCCTGGGTGCCACCGCCCCACAAAACCATACCGGGAAACGTCTCGGCGCCGGCGTAACGCAGATTCCAGTTCGTTTCGTTTAGTCCGGATTCCAGATTCAGTTTGTCTTCGTCCATGTCCTCGTCGGGTTTGGTTGAAAAGGTTTTGACCGGATCGCCGGAGCCGTCCTTGATTTCAAGTTTGACCACCGTGTCCTCGGGAACATCGCGCATCCAGTAACGCAAGGTAACTCCGCCACGCGGATTGGCTCCGGCAGTCAGGCTGGACCGGCCAAAACCGCGGCCGCCGCGATAAACCGGGCGACTTTCAAACAGGTGCGAGTCTTCCTTGACGACTTCATCACGCCACTGATGGACCACCGTCAAATCATCCAGCACCCAGAACGAACGGCCCTGCGTCGCCACAACAAGGTCGTTGTCCTTGATCGCAAGATCGGTGACGGGGACGATCGGCAGATTCAGCTGAAAAGGTTCCCAGTTGGCTCCATCGTCGAATGAAACGTACATGCCGTTTTCCGTCCCGGCGTACAACAACCCTTCGCGACCCGGATCCGCTCGGACGACACGCGTAAAGTGTTTGGCATCGATGCCGTCGTTAATCATCGTCCATGTTGCGCCGTAGTCAGTGGTCTTCAGCAAATACGGCTTGAAGTCGTCGGACTTGTAACGGGTTGCGGCGACATACAGGCCGCCTTCTTTGGTTGGATGAACTTCGATACTGTTGATCTGGGCCCACTCGGGAAGGTCGGGTGGAGTCACGCTTTCCCAATTTTCACCGCCGTCTCGAGAGACGTGGATCAGTCCGTCATCGGAACCAGCCCACAACAGACCGGGCTCCAGGTGACTTTCGGCCGCGGCAAAAATCGTGCAGTAGACTTCGACCCCCGTGTTGTCCTTGGTGATCGGGCCGCCGGAGGATCCCTGTCTGGATTTATCGTCACGCGTCAGGTCCGGGCTGATCGGTGTCCAGCTTTGACCCTCGTCGGTGGATTTGAACAGCACGTTGGCCGCCGAATACAGCGTGTTGGGGTCATGGGGTGAAAAGAAGATGGGAAAGTTCCACTGGAACCGATACTTGACGTCCTTGATCGCACGACCGATGGGGTTGTCAGGCCAGATGTTGACGTTTCGATTTTCGCCGGTCTCGTGATTTAGTCGGGCCAGATAGCCGCCGTAGGAACCGCCGTAAACGATTTCGGGGTTCTCGGGGTGCGGTGCAATGTGACCACTTTCGCCACCGGCTGTCGGTTCCCAATCCCGTTCGCCAATCGAACCGCGACGCCCGCGACTGGCGATTCGCACCGTCGAGTTGTCCTGCTGGGCACCGTAGATGCGATACGGGAAATGGTTGTCGGTCGTGACACGGTAAAACTGGGCGGTCGGCTGGTTCATGTAGGTGGACCAGTTGATGCCACCGTTGTAAGTCACCTGCCCTCCCCCGTCGTCCGCAATCACCATGCGATCGGGAACCTCGGGATCGATCCACAAGTCGTGATGGTCGCCGTGAGGTGTACGGATCGAGGAAAAGGTCTTGCCGCCATCGGTCGAGCGATGGAACTGAACATTCAGCACGTACACCTTGTCACGGTTTTGGGTATCGGCGTATACCCGCGTATAGTACCAGGCGCGCTGACGCAGTTTGCGTTCGTCATTAACTTTGGTCCAGGATTCACCGCCATCGTCGGTGCGGAACAGGCCGCCGTCCTCGGCTTCAACCAGCGCCCACATGCGATCAGAATCGACGGGCGAAATCGTCACGCCGATAATGCCCAGAATGGACTTTTGCGGCAGCCCGGAATTGCGCGAGATATCGGTCCATGTGTTACCGCCATCGCTACTTTTCCACAACGCACTACCCTCTCCGCCACTTTCCAGACTGTATGGCGTCCGCTTGATACGCCACGTGGACGCAAACAGGACTCGCGGGTTGCCGGGATCGATGACCAGGTCGACCGCACCGGCTTCGTCGTTGGCAAACAGGATACGCTCCCAGCTTTCG
>JBPCVB010000248.1:0-6105 GCA_051010855.1 Pirellulaceae bacterium
TGACTGCACTGTTGCGATTAAACAATGTGGCGAGAACGGCCAAGGTCTTTCGTTTGCGGGGACTGGCGTTGCGAATGTGGCGAGGTATCGTGGCGCTGGAGGTGGTTGAAATGTTGATCAGCCGAAATCCGGAACGCCGACTGGAACGACTGGAAGCGCGGATGGAGTACAAGCTGGAAGAAATCGATGATTTGCGTCGCGAGATCGGCCGCGTGCAAAAACGTGTTGAAGCGCGAGCTGAAAAGGTAGCGGCTGGAGAGGCTGCCGCCGATGAGGCTGCAACCGGGGAAACCGAGTTGGCGACCGAAGAACGTGACACAACGGCCGAACCTGCAACGTCAACCGAGACTCCACCCGGATTGCGATCAGCCTGACGCGATACTTGCCCTGTTAAACAATACGTTGGATAAACAGCATGGATCGAAGTCGCTGGTCGATGCTGTTTCTGTTGTCGCTGGCCGAGTTGATGGCGATGGGATTGTGGATGACGGCCAGTTCCGTCACCGCTCAATTGTCTCTGCTGTGGTCGTTGGATTCGTGGCAGGCGGGATTGCTGACGACCAGCGTGCAGATCGGATTCGTCATCGGTACGGCGATCATTGCCTTGTCGAATCTGGCGGACTTGCTGGAAAACCGCTGGCTGTTTGCCGCATGTGCATTGGCGGCGGCCCTGTGCAACGCCTTGCTGGTGGTAAGCCCTTCGTTTCAACACGCGTTAATCTTGCGTTTGCTGACCGGGGCCTTTTTGGCAGGTGTGTATCCGCCGGCGATGAAGATGATTGCCACGTGGTTTGTTGATCTGCGCGGGCTGGCAATTGGCGCGGTCGTTGGCGCGTTGACGATCGGCAAGTCGACGCCATATTTGCTGAAAGTCATTGGCGACAATCGGTGGGAAATGGTTGTCATGGCTTCCAGCAGTTTGGCAGTCATGGCAGCGATCGTTGTATTGATTTGGTATCGGGATGGTCCGCACAAGTTTGAGCGCAAACCGTTTTCATTTTCACTGGTCAATCAAGTGCTCGGTCACAGGCCGACGCGCTTGGCCATCTTTGGATACCTCGGTCACATGTGGGAACTCTATGCAATGTGGACGTGGATCCCGGTGTTTTTGGCGGCGGCGGCCGTTGCCAGTGGTGGCGATATATCGCAAGGCATCGTCGATCTGATGTCGTTTGCCACGATTGCTGCGGGCGGAATTGGTTGCGTCGCGGGGGGCTGGTACGCCGATCAACTCGGCCGGGAACGCATTGTCAATTTGTCGATGTTGATCAGTGGGATCTGTTGTTTGTTGATCGGTCTGTGTTATGGCGTGTCATTTTGGCTGGTTGCAGCAATTGCCATCGTGTGGGGTGTGTTTGTGGTCTCGGATTCGGCACAGTTCAGTGCGATGGTGACCGAGGTAGCTCCGCGGCACGCCGTCGGCACGGCGTTGTCTTTGCAGACGTCGATGGGATTCCTGTTGACGACGGTCACCATTCAATTGGTGCCGCTCCTGGAACAATCCGTCGGCTGGCGCTACGCATTCGCGATACTCGCGTTGGGTCCCGTGTTCGGGATCTGGTCGATCATGAGATTTACGCGTGTTGTTGCGCGCGATCGTTAGTTGGTGACGCAATCAAGTACAAGTCCCAGCCGATCCGTCGGGATTTGCGACCTTCTTAACACTGCACTGATGACGAACGCATTCATTGAACCGATGCATTCGTTTCAAAATCGTTCAAGCAGGACTTTTTGGTGGAATTGCCTGTGGGAATGACTTATCGTGTTGCACACAACTATCGACTAGTCCAATGACTCACAGGGATCAGGGAGAGGTTAGATGACGAAAGAGCCTATCGACCGGCGCAGCGCGATCAAGAAACTGGGTGCAGGTGCAGTGGTTGGCGCAGCTGCCGGAGTGGGTTCGGCCGCGGACGGTAGTGAAGTTCAGGAAAGCAACGTGGATGGCATCACCGAGCGCCCGCCACTGGAAAATCCCTACGGCGGTGGACCGGGAACCGGGCTGACGATTCCTCCCTACTACAAGCCAACGCCGTCTGTGGTCAGTCGTAACAACTACTTTCCCATGTCAGAGACATTGGGGGAAGACGAAATGCGGATCTCTTTTGTGGGCAGTTGCCCGTTTCCTCCGCGACGCAACCAGGCGGCGACCTGCATCATGGTTGAACTTGGAAACGGCGACCGGTTTTTCTTTGACTTCGGCCCGGGCTGTCTGAAAAACATCGTCGCTATGGGGGTCCAGTTTCAACTGGTCACCGACATCTTTATTACGCATCTGCACGTGGACCACTATGGCGAACTGCCGTATCTGTACCCATTTCGCGCTTGGGCAGGTGGCTGGAAGAAACCGTTGCGTGTTCACGGTCCGTCCGGACGCACGCCGGAAATGGGCACCCAGGCCATGGTCGACGGCATGAAGCAGATGCTGAAATGGCACCTCGACGCGTTTGACGCATTCCCGATTGGTGACGGGTACAACGTGGAGGTCAACGAATTTGACTGGAAGGACGAAAACGGGATCTGTTATGAGAAGAACGGAGTGACGATTCGTCATTGGCGACGCTCTCACGCCAAAGACGGTGCCAGTGCGTATCGGCTGGACTGGAATGGGCTGAGTTTTGTGTGGACCGGCGACGGCCGTCCGGATGAACTAACGCTCAAATATTCCAAGGGTGTGGATGTATTCGTCTGTGAATGCCAAACGGACACAGGCCGATTGATATCGCAAAAATATGGCGTGCCGGACTTCATTTACAACTATACGATCGATACCCATCACACACCGCATTACGCGTTGGGGTATATGATCAACGAAATCAATCCGCGTATCGGCATGACAACGCATCTCGAATATGACGAAGACCTGATCGCGGAAGTCGTGGCCGGTGTACGGACGCACTGGAATGGGCTGTTTGGCTTCGGCGCTCCGGATGTGCAAGTCGTGAATGTGACCAAGGACGCGATTTGGACTCGCTCGGCCGTACTGCCTGAATTGGCGGGGCAAAACATGCCGCCGCTGGACAAGATGTTCGGTGACGACACGGGTAACCTGCCTGAAACGATGGAAGTGCCCCAGCCCAGAATCCCTCGCGAAGACCAGCAGGAACAATACACCCGCGACATTGAAATCGACCCGAAGAAATACATGCCGGCGGACGTCTATCGGGAACCGGGCACGAAGTTGCCCAATCCCATGGTCATTTCGCGTGAGCAGATGAAAAAAATGGAAGGAAACTAGGTCGGTCGCTTTTCCAGATAGTCGCTGCTACCAGGTCGCCAATCGGCTACGCTCGAGAGACGCATGGAGTTCCACGAACCATCCACCAATGGCCAGCCCGTTGTGCCGGTCACGTTGCTGACCGGATTTCTTGGTGCCGGTAAGACGACATTGTTAAATCGTATTCTCAATGGCAGTCATGGCCTCAAGGTGGCGGTGCTGGTCAATGACTTTGGTGACATCAATATCGATGCCGAGCTGGTGGTCGGTGTGCAGGATGACGTCATCAGCCTGGCGAATGGCTGCGTCTGCTGTCAGGTGCGTGACGATCTGATTGAGACGATCGAAGAGGTGCTCGGTCGCGAAGAGGCGGTGGAATATGTCTTGCTGGAGGCCAGCGGGATTGCCGACCCGTCCGGTATCGCCATGACGTTTGTCGATCCAAGGTTTCGCGACCGGATTCGTTTGGACAGCATTACTTGCGTGGTTGATGCGGACCAGGTGTTTGCCCATCCGGAGTATCCCGACCTGCAGGAGCTGAAGCTTTTGCAGGTCGCCTGGAGCGACATGGTCATCCTGAACAAGGTCGATCTGGCTGGCCCGGAAAGACTCCAGCAGGTCCGCGACTGGATCGGTGAATGTCTCAACCGGGTGAGGATCGTCGAGGCGAAACACTGCGACGTGCCACTGGAAATCCTGCTATCTGTAGGTCGTTTTGATCCAGCATGCCCTGATCGCGGCCGCACCATCGACGGCGATGCCGGACTGAACCATGCAGCGTCTTTTCGCAAATGGAGTTACCAGTCGACCCAACCGATGTCGCTGGCAGCACTTGATGAACTGGTGAAACAGCGATTGCCCGGCTCGATTTACCGTTGCAAGGGATTCGTCTTTTCCGTGGAAGAGCCTGATCGACGGGTGTTATTACAAATCGTAGGTCGCCGTGCCGACGTTACCTTGCTGGATGATTGGGGTTCCACGACACCGATGACAAGGATTGTGGCGATCGCTGCCAGTCAGGAGCTCGATGAAAGCGGACTGCAGCAGGAGTTTGATTCCTGCTTGCGTGATCCAGCTTAGTACCGTTGAGCTTTGCATCAATGCGCGCCAATCGTTGTTCGAAGTTGGAGAAGTAGCGGTGCCTTCCCCGTAATTCTTGAGTTTTCCGGCAAGCTTTTCTCAGACTGGCTGAATACTGTTGTGTTGCGGTGCGTCCCGCTGCCGCCGGAAGGAACCCCCCCAACCCCCCTTTGCAAAAGGGGGGAGTTATTGGATCCCCCGGCCCTGTTTGCAAATGGGGGAATTACTTTCTACGTGGAGAAAGTCATGTTCAAACTGCGCCAAAATTTGTTGGCACTCGCCCTAACTTGTAGTCTTCCGGGTCTGGTCTTTGCCCAGGACACGCAGACCCAGCCCAAGACGTCTGTTGAACAAAAACAGGAAACGCCACAGCCTTTGCCTGATGACAGCGTTGTGGACAAGCTGAAGGATCAGGTGGGTGACATTGGCGAGACGATTGATCAAAGTGAAACCGCGCAAGGCGTATCGGCGGGAGTTCTGCAGCCGATTTATGATGCTGCTGAACTGATTGCCTTTCCCGCGTTCTACTGGGTGGCATTCATGTTAATGGTCGCAGGCGTAATCAGCTTTGCCGGACAACTGATATTTGCCAAATTGTTCTTGTTGTTTCGAGCGCAACTGAACTTGCGGGAAGTTATTTCGGACTCTGCAGGCTTATTGATCAGCCTGATCGGGTTGGTCCTGACGACCCAGGCGGCTACTCAAAACTCGACGTTCACCGAAAGTCCCACGTCGGTCTTGTCAGCGGCAGGAGTCGGAGTGCTGGTTGGCATTATCCTGCTGATCTGGGGGCAGCGACTGGAATTTGACGCGGCCCGAGGTGCGCGGGCTACGAAGGAAAAAGCGCAAGAAGATTCCGGGAGAAGTCGCCGAACGAAGATGTAGTTATTGGCGGTGGTTTTGCCGCCGCTGACTCCTCGAATATGTGCATCAGTCAGGTGCGACAACCCTCACCCGTCGCCGTCGCTGTTGCGACGGCCTCTCCCAAGCTTGGGTGAGGCAATTGTTACCGGCCTCGACGCAGGGCTACACCCATGCAAAACTGAATCCCTCTAACGATGATTGACTGTCGTGTTTCCTGGAATGAATCATGGACTTGCAAGCCATCAATCACCCCGCTGTCTGGCGCGGTGAGGAACTGCTGCAACGAGCGGACTGGATGCACGAACTGAATCGTGTGGAATTGCAGGAGCTGGACACACTGTTGCGGACGCCCGAGGCTACGGTTTCCGAAATCGCCCCGCAGCTGAACGAACGGTTGTCCGCAATTCAGGATTCGCTGGAAAACGGATGCGGTGGAACGCTGATTCGAGGATTTGACGTCAGTGGCTATTCAACGAATCAGATGACTCTCGGTTTCGAGAGGCTTGCGTCGGTGGTTGGGCACCCGATCTCACAGAGCGCCCAGGGTGAGCGTGTGTTCAGCGTGCGAAATGCCGGTTTCGCGGATAACGATCCGCGGGCTCGCGGACCCAATACCAAAAAGAAGCTGAGTTTTCATACCGACCGCTGCGATGTGATCGGATTTTGGTGTTTGCAGCAAGCGAAATCGGGCGGCGAAAATCAAGTTGTTAGCTCGATGGCATTGTTCAACGAGATTCTTAAGCGGCGTCCTGATTTGCTGAACGTACTGATGCAGCCGTTTTGTTATCAGCGGCACTCCGTAGATACGTCCAATGAGTTGCCGTATACAACCCAACCGATCTTTTCGTTTTACGATGGCTACTTTGCGGCCAATTTTCTGCGTGTGTTGATCGAGCGGGCTCATTCCAATCCTGATTTGCCGGCGATGACGGAGATCCAGCGTG
>JBPCVB010000249.1:0-3171 GCA_051010855.1 Pirellulaceae bacterium
TCCTTTCGCCAACCCCGTCATCGGCACGCTCCTTAACGCACTCCCGATTTCGCCCCAGGCAATGCGTGTCGCCCTGGAAGCGGAATTACAAAAGATGGTTGAAATGTGGGAAGCATCTGTCGCTGACAACGACAACGCGTCAGAGCTGAGGTCCGATCTGTGGACCATCGCCATGAACCTGGGCGAAACAAAGTATCCCGACATCATTCCAACCATGATTGGCCTGATTGACGCCGACAATAGCTACGACACGGTTTACGGTGTGGGCTATTTCGGACTATCCGATGTCACCGGTGTTTCCTATCGAAAATATCACGACGGAGCGTGGTGGCAACGCTGGTGGGAAGAGAACAAGGAAACTCTGCCTGAGGCCGTGCGGGAAATGGAGATCCCGGTCCTGACCAAATCGGCGCATGGGAAGGGCTACGTCCCGTTTCCCGAAGGCATGGAACAACTGGACGTGAAAATCGCCTGGATGCTCGAGCAGCAAAAGGCCGGCCTGGATTTTGATGCCGTCCTGGACGAAATCGAAGACGAACATGCGGAACCGTCTGCCATTCCAGTGCTAATTGGCGTGCTGGACGCCGACAATTCGTCAAGCATGATCACCGATGTCGGGCGTTGTTTGCGCGCGATCACCGGAGTGCAATACACAAGACTCAGCGACGGTGCATGGTGGCGACGCTGGTGGGAGAAAAACAAGGGTTCCTATTCGCCAGAAGTTCAAGCTATTGCGATTCCGGATTTACCGAAAACCGCACACGGCGAAAGTTACGAGCCCGTACCTGAAATCCTCGATACGCTGGATGGCAAGATAGAGTTTCTCACCAACAACGACGTCTCCGAGGAGCTGTACGACCGGATTATCGACGGTATCGAACGCGGCGATTCACAGAACCTGACAGCCACTGATATTCCCAAATTGATCGGGGTTATCGATGCTGACAATTCTTACAAGACGATTCGCTGGATCGGCGGAGACAGCCTGGCCAAATTGACTGGCGTTAAGTACAGCCCGACGCACGATGGCGCGTGGTGGCGACGTTGGTGGGAATCCAACAGGGACGGCTTTCCCGAATCGGTTCGCAATATTCCGATTCCGGAACTGATAAAAACCGAACATGGCAAGAGCTATGTCGCTTTTCCAGCCGATCTGGAGACCATCGATCAAAAAATTGAGTTCCTTGGCACCCTGAAACCAACTGACAAGGATGCCCGTGAGTCGATCATCAATTCAATCGAGTACATGGCTCGCAATGCGTCGCGCCCGGACACCGACATTCCCAAGTACATCGGTTTGATCGACTCCGACAATTCGTATAACACCGTATTCGGTATTGGCGCGTATTTACTCCGTGACGTCACCGGCGTGGATTACAATCCTTACCATGATGGAGCGTGGTGGCGTCGTTGGTGGGAACGCAACCAGTCCCGCTATTCGGAAGAAGCCCAACAAACACCGATACCGAAAATCACAAAAACGTCCTATGCCGAAAACTACGAGCCCTATCCGGAATCGCTGGATACGCTGGAAGGCAAGATTGAATGGGTCGAGGCTGGCTGCCCGGCCTGGAGCGCGTATAACATCGAGTACCTCGGCAATGCCCTGTTGGAACACAATGATGCTCGCGTGATTCCCGTGTTGATCGGCTGGATGTTGGCCGATGAATCGACACGTTGCGTCTCCATGCGAGAGGATCGTTGGGAGCGAATAACAGGAATCGACACCAACAACGCCCAGACTCCCGAGTGGTGGGCACAATGGTGGTTTGACAACAAGGAAAACTATTCCGAGGACGCGCAAAACACTCCCGTCCCGGATCTCACGACTGCTGTGGCCAGTTTCCGTGACTCGGAAAAAGTCCGCGAAGCCCGCCAACAGGAACAGGAGTTTGAAGGAATTCCTGCCGAACGTCGCACGATTGGCGGAAATGAAAAGCAGACGTACTTCCAGATCGGGCCTCGTGAGGGCGCGACCATGCCGGAATCCGGCTGGAAGGTAATGCTCATCCTTCCGGGTGGCGATGGCTCAGCTGACTTTCATCCGTTCTGTCGCCGCATCCATATGCACGCGTTGCCCGAGGATTACGTCGCTGTACAACTGGTCGCCCCGGTTTGGTCTGATGACGAGAACCGGGTTGTTTGGCCGACTGAAAATCTGAACCCGCAGGATGGCGAATTCACTACGGAGCAGTTCATCAAGGCCGCTGTCGAAGATCTAAAAACCCACGTCGAAATCGACGAACAACACGTGTTTGCCCTGGGATGGTCGTCCGGTGGTCCACCGCTGTACGTCAACTCCGTCCTCGGGGACAGTCCGGTAACTGGAAGCTTTGTGGCAATGAGCGTCTTTCATCCACAGAACATCTCGGATATCTCTGGCGCTGCAGGACATCCCTACTTCATCCTGCATTCGCCCGGAGACTTTATTCCAATCGACCAGCACGCGCGGGTCGCTGTCGAACAACTGAAAGATGCCGGAGCCAAAACACGGTTACAGTTGTACAGTGGAGGCCACGGCTGGGTAGACGATCCGTATGGCAACATCCGGCGTGGCACCCAATGGCTGCAAAACAACGTCGAGGGAGACGAATAAAGCCTGGGAGGGCGTCGAACGGACCCGACGCTAGCGCGTGCGGCTCATTTTTAACTGATCCGACGGCGCTAGCCGCGGTTTGGGACATTTGTTTGTGAAGCTGACAGACAGACCAGACGCTGGCGCGTGCGGCTCAAATCGTTCAATCGCCTAGTCGCGCTGAAACGTGCCGCTATAGCAGACTTGCCCGCCGATACGCATTTCGACCAGATCACCTTCGGCAAATTCCGGATGCGGCTCCAGCTCCGAGAATTCGTAGCGTTCCTTAATGAAGCCTCCGACTGGTGTCACCGTCGCGATGACCGAGCCGTTGGAAACAAATTCGACCGATGTGCCATCAGGAATGCCGGAGTGTTTGATCTCGACTTCCATGCGGGCGTTGCCGTTATGAAACGCTTCCAGTTCCACTTCGCCCTTGCCTCCCCAAGCGCAGCCGGGTGCGGGAAAGAGTTTGGCTTCCAGATCAAGCGTCTGCACGTTAACGAGTGATTTCAGAAAATTCAGCACGGTTTTACCTTTCATTTTTCAAGCCTGGTTCATGAAAAAATCTAGGTCGAGACGCGGTCGCATAATTC
>JBPCVB010000250.1:0-9256 GCA_051010855.1 Pirellulaceae bacterium
ATCGTGAGCGTATTGCAGGGCATCGCACAACTGGGGCACCAGCTGCATCGCTTCGGCTGGCTCGACTTTGGTGCTGGTAACCAATTGTCTCAGGTTTAGTCCGTCAACGTATTCCATCACGAGATAATAGTACGAACCGCGTTGCCCAAAGTCGTAAATGGAAATGATGTTGGGATGGTTCATCATGGCCATCGCCCGGGCTTCACGTGAAAAGCGTTCAGCGAAGGCCGGATCATCCATCAGGTTTCGAGACAGCAATTTGATGGCAACTTCACGACCCAGATTTTTTTGTCGTGCCTTGTAGACTACACCCATACCGCCCTGACCGATCACATCGAGGACTTCCAGTTCCGGGAAAAGCTTGTCCACCTCGTGGGGCTTCATGGGTGGTGTTTGCGGCAATGGGCTCTCAAAGGAGCGTGTTGCACCGTGACCCGCGGCAGCTTCATGAGCCTCGCCGGGACGCGCTCCACGTAGCAGGCATTTGGGGCACAGTCCGCCGCCTGCTGCGTCGAATTTGGTCTGGCAAGTTGGGCAAATGGTCAAGCTGGTCATGGGATCACGCGGGGTGGTTTGTTTAATGCTTCCGGGGGTTTTCGGCGTCCTACCTTCAGAATACGAAACCCGCCAGGCAGGTTACGAAGAAAACCGGATTTTTTAGCCAGAGCGCTGGAGTACAGGCTTTAGCCTGTTTTCGCTGCCCGTCAGGCTAAAGCCTGTACTCCGACCATCCATCCATACTCCGTCAGAACCTACAGCGAGTCCAGCAGTCGATCGATTTCATCGTCCAATGAATCGCCGTCGTCCAGCGTGTCGGCGACCTGACGCTGAACGGTTTGTCGATATTTGTCGCGCAGGCGGTGTATTGCCACCTTGATGGCCGTCTGCGACAGGCCGAGTTCCTGGGCAACTTCGTCATAGGTGGGAGGTGAACTGTCGGCGGTCAGGAACACCTTGAGCGTTTCGAAATATCGCAATTTGCCGGATGTCTGATACTGATCGCGCAGCTCCTGCAGCGCCCGATCGAGCAACTCCAGAGCCCAGCGTCTCTCAAACAGTCGTTCAGCTGTCCAGCCATCCACTGGCTCGCGTTGGTATCTCGATTCACCGTCGTCAAACTGGAGTGACAGGATGCGGTGGTCGCCGCCACGTTTTTTCGCGCGCTGGGCAGCATTCCAGTTAGCCGCGTACTTCTTGATGGCGTCCATCAGAAACCAGCGAAAGCGACCGCGATCGGGATCAATCGCCTTGAGATAATCCTTCTCAATCAAGCTGGCAAAGAAATCCTGGGTCAGATCCTGAGCGTCGTTGGCCGAGTAACCCTTGCGACGCAGGTAGGCGTACAGCGGATACCAGTAATTCCGGCAGAGAATTTCGAGAGAGCTTTGCCATTCGCTTGAGGCGTCTTCGGAGGATCGCGCGGACATAACGACACTCCATCGCGTCGTCTGAAAACGCGGTTCACCCGAAAAGCCCTGGTCGGCAGGTAAGCTGTGCTCCGATCCCATACCTCCATTGTGGTTGATTCAGTGGCGATCGGCCAGATGAAACCTCGTGGTGATACAAGGTTGTCCAATTACCCGACGTCAATTACCAGTTGGCCGCTGGCCACTTGATCGTAGAGCCAGCGAAGCACGTTACGGACGTTTCCCTCGAATCGCGTAAAGGCCGATACTGACTCCTGCCAAACCGCCGAGTTCGTATCAAAACCGAGGTAATCCACCACATATCGCAAGGTAGCCAAATCGGGTTGGCATTCGATCCATAACGGCAATGCACACGGTTTGTGAACCGCAACAACCAGGCCCCCATGTTGCCTTTTGCCGGCCGCGAATAGTTTGCGACGCAGTATCCACCGCAGCCGCTCGATTCCATCGACCAGCAAGATGGCGCCACATTCTATTTGACGAAACAGATCGCCCACAATTTTGTCGTGGTTCGCAGTGGAATGTTCAAAACAACAGTAATGACATTCACGGGTGGGCGCAAGTTGCTCGGCAAGATTTTCCAGCAACGTCGTTTTGCCGGAACCTTTGGCTCCGACGATGGCTGCAAGGAACTGCAGATCCGCAAGGCGTTGCAAATTCGATTCCCAGTTGCCTTGCTCAAACCGAAATGGTATCGCATCTGTCCATTCAGTGGCGAATGGATTGTGTCGGGCAAGAGTCCCCGAAGCAATTTGAGTCATTTCTTGTCCTCGGTGGATTGGCCAAGCGGGATGGGCAGTTCCCGCCGCGCGGGCGAAATGATCACTTCATGATGTTCGGCTTCGTGGTCCGGAAAAACGATCACTTCCACAGCCCAAACAACGGAAATCAGTTTGCCGGAAATGCTGTTGGGATATCCGGGCGCCACAAACTGAAACATGGTTTCGCCGTCCAGCGGTGGTGACTCGATTGTGTTCGCCTCAACAACTTCAAAATCCCTTGTGCCCTTGCCGCGTGTAAACCAGATCAAGCGAATTTCGAGCGACTCGGTCTCCTGGTCCAGGCCGGACCAGTCAACACGCCCGGAAACTGCTTCACCCGGAGCGTAGCAGGCAGTGTCATTGGCGAGCTGGATTTTGATTTTGAGCTGGCTCATGCGGGCTTCACGCGAAAGGGAAACGTTTCCTTGACGTCCGGCCACCAACGAATGTTGCCGTGCACCTTGATAAGCCAGATGATCTTGTTGTTTCGGGATTCAAAGCTGTGAATCGCATCGACGGGAATGACGATGGATCGACTGCCAAACTCCATCTCATCGGAGTCTGTTACTTCGGCGATCGTAACCGTCTGGAATATTTCGACATCCGTCACGGTATCTGTGCCGCGCACGTATGTCGCATGTTCACTCCCTTCCATCGTGATGGTGATATTGTCAAAACGTGACGCGTTACCAGTACATTCCCACGCTACATCCAGATTTTGCCCGGGGGCAACGGCTCCGTTTGAAAGCGCAATCTCCAGCAACGGATTGGTCAGTGCCAGCAGCTGATGAATGGCACCACCCATCAACAACACGCCAGCGATGACAAATGGCAGCAGGAACAATCCAATGCAAACACCGATCTTGCCTTCGTCAGACCAGATCGCCCAGATGATGGCTACGACAATTCCATTCCAGATCAATGTACCTATTGCGATGCCGGCGAATCGACCCAATCGAGTCGTTTCGGGTTTCAATCGCTGAGGCCCTTCCCATTCCGGAGAGAAGATGTCAGGCAGCGCAGCAGCCTCTTTCTTGGCGCTGGACACACCCGAAAAGGAACTCGCGGGGCGTTTAGCGCGGGACCTGCGTGTGCCGACGATGCCGGAATACATCATCGGCAGACCAAACAGCAGAAACAAAAGAAACAGCGTCCCCCACAAACTGTGCCACTGAAACGCAGGATCGATCACCGCACGTTCCGGTCGGCCGGGGTTGTAATAACAGGTCGTCTGGAATCCGACGGGATGTCGAGCCACGATTTCGTCGGCGTAGGCTTTCTTGCCCGACGAGTTATAAAACGAGAACGTGTCGGAGTAATACGTTTGCTGGCCGACATTGAATCGGAAAGAGATATCGGCCGAGTAGCTGGTGCTGTCGTCTCCCCGGTGTACGCCAACCGAGCTTCCGGTGATTGTGCAATCAACGATGGGCCAGTCCCTGGCCCGCAGTGTGTTGATCCACGGGTTAACGGTAATGAACCAGCACGCTGCGATACCGATCGCGGTGAAAATCAGTCCCAGGATCACCAGGAAGATTCTCCCTCTGCGGCCGAGCGGAGCTTTTTCAGAAATGGGCTTGGCGTTCATCGCGAGCTGACCGTCATCCTGCAGGTCGGTTGCTACGTTTTAACGCCGGGCAAGCCAACAAGTCAATTCGAGATGCCCGGTGGTTAGCCTGCCTGCTGATGGCCGTTTACTTCCAGGCCCAGAATCGCCACGTCATCTCGCGGTCCGTTCACTCGACACCAGCGCTGCACAGAGTCCAGCAACAGGGACACGCTGTCGTTTAGTGGCTGGGTCAGCCCCAATTCCAGAATTTCTGAAAGCTGCTGCTTGCCGAACTGTTCCTGCTGCTCATCCATGGCTTCGGGAACACCATCGGAGTACAGGTAGATGCGGTCCCCAGGCTGTAACTGCAACACGCAATCTTCGTATTCTTCATCGGGCAGCCAGCCTATGGGGGTGCCATAGTGTTCGAGTTCCCGGGGCGGCTGGCCGGCACGCACATGGTATAGCGGCTCGTGTCCGGCAGAAACAAACCGGAACTCCAGCGATTGCAGATCCAGCACGCCGTACACCATCGTAAAGTACAGATCGTTTTGCTCTTCCATGGGAAAACGCCGATTTAGTTCGCGCGCGACCTCACTTGGTGGGGTGATGCGTGGCTGATCCGATTCCGGATCCTGCTGAACCAACAGCGATGAGGCCGAGACTTGCGGAGTCATCAGGCGGCCGATCGCGACCGACAAAAGTGACGACGCCACGCCATGCCCACTAACATCGACCACAAAGGCGGCCAGGTGACGTTCGTCGAGCGGGAAGAAATTCAAAAAGTCTCCGGCCAGCTCATCGCAGGGAAGATACCGCCAGGCGAGATGCAAGTCGTCGCGATCCGAATCCGTATTGGGCAATAACGATTGCTGAACCCTGGCTGCCGCTTCAAGATCATGGGACATCCGCGAATTGGCCGTCTCAAGTTGTTCGTTCAGATTTTTCAGCTGTTCATTCCAGCGGGAAAGTTGATCGCGGGCCAACGTCAATTCCTCGTTGGTGCGAATCAGCTCAAGGTTCTTTTCGACAGCGTTCTCAAATGTCGATACAAGCAGGTTCAGTACCTGTTGACGACCCGCCCGGACGGTGTAGCGGGTTCCGCCCAGCGTGACGTCCAGCTGCTGTTCGTCGTCAGCGTCCTGATCGATTGGCGATTCCAGCAGTGACTTGACCCGCGAAATCAGGAAATTGGGGTCATAGGGTTTGGTGACGTAATTGTCTGCGCCGCAATGCAGGCCTTTGATGATGTCCTGCGCATCAGACAACGTGGACAACAAGATGAACGGGATCGTCCGCAATTCGGGATCGCGTTTGACCGCACTGCATAGTTCATAGCCGGTCATGTTCGGCATCTCGATGTCAGAAATTACCAGCGTCGGTCGCCGCTCCCGGATCAGGTCCAGTCCGATCTGTCCGTCTTCGGCTGTGCGTACGTCAAATCCGGCTTCGAGCAGTTTGTCGGCCAGAATTCGCGCCTGAACCCGGCTATCCTCTACGACAAGCAGTGATGCACCTGATTTGTTCGAACTGGAATCTGCTGTGCTCACGAGATCCCCTTTTGCGCCCGGCGACTGCGTTTGACATGTCGCAAAATGGCGGGAGCAATCTTGCCCAGGGTCAACACCCGATCTGCCAGCCCCGCCTCGATCACCGCCTTGGGCATGCCAAAAACAACGCTGTCTTCCGGAGATTGAGCGAACACGAACCCGCCGCTATCTTTCAACTGCCGGCAACCCGCCCGTCCATCGCGACCCATCCCGGTCATGATGACGGCCAACATGTCCCCGTTCACAACGTTGCTTGCCGAACGCAGCAAATAATCGACGGCGGGTCGCACGCCATGTTCGTGTGGATCGTCAGTGATTTTCGTCAGCAACCGCGAACCATCGCTTTCCAGCTTCATTTGCCGACCGCCCGGGGCGATTACGATCTGACCTGGGCCCACTTCGGAATTGTCGCTGGCTTCGGTTACCTCCAATGCACAATATTGATTCAGGCGGCGAGCGAGCGTTTTTGTGTATTGCGAGGGCATGTGCTGAACGACAAACACGGGCACCTGCAACTCGTCGGTTAGTCGAGGCAAGACGATGCGCAATGCTTCAGGACCGCCGGTGGAAGTACCAATCACAATCGCTCGGCAAACAGATCGGGGAATCGTGGACGGTTGCCAGGCAACGGTACTGTCGAATACCGATGGTGCGGATTCGGGCACCAGTCGAGGCTCGCGACAGGCTCGGCTGTCGCGAAACGCAATGATCTTTTCCGTAAGTGCATGTTGCAGCGTGTCACGGTTGGCGTGTGGATCGCCGCTGGAAGGTTTGAGTATAAAATCGAACGCACCTTGCATTAGCGCATCCGTTGTTACCTGCGCGCCCTCGCTGGTGTGACTGCTGACCATAATCGCCCCGGGTTTCAGGTTACGACGTTTGATCTCGGTCAATAACTCGATGCCATCCATGTCCGGCATTTGTACGTCCAGAGTCAGCAAATCCGGATCCAGTTGCTCAATCTTGTCGAGTGCCTCGATGCCATTTTTTGCCGAACCGACGATCTTCACCGTTTCGACGTCGCGCAGCACATTCTGAATCGACTGCCGATAAAGGGCAGAATCGTCGACAATCAACACCTTGACGGGATCAGCGCTCAATGCTGCGTTTCCTTAGTGGTCGGATCGGGTCTGTGGTACTTGTCAAGGAACCGGCGTAGCCCCGCCTTGTCAAATGGTTTGACAATAAAATCGAGCGCGCCGGCGTCAATGCACTCCATCAGTTTTTCTTTCTGGTTGATTGCACTGACCATAACCACACGCGCCTTGCTGTCCTGTTGCATGATCCGGCGCAAGGCAGCCACGCCGTCCATGTTGGGCATCACGATGTCCAGCGTCACCAGATCAGGCTGAAACTGTTGATACATATTGACGGCTTCCTCACCATCGCTGGCTTCGCCAACGACCTCCCAACCGGATTCGCGGGCGATGTTACCAATTCGCTGCCGCATAATCAGCGCATCATCGACGATTAGAACACGATTGGCAGCCATGTGATCGAATGCACCTCCCCAGTGCGTTAAATTTGAATCGGCGGTTGTCCCACAATTTCGACTAGTACGTTCCCGTTTTCGGTATCCAGCGACATGCGACGACCTTGCCGGCCCCCGCAATGTCGGGCCATGACCGGGATGCCGAGTTCGGCCAGTATTCGCTCGCACGATTCGATGTTTTGCACGCCGATTTCAGAAGCAACCGATTGCGGGAACATACTTGCTCCGCCGGCCAATTTCGCGGTCAGTTGCAAATCGGTGTCGCCAATTTCGCGCATTTTATGCAGCAACAACGGGATCGCCGTGTCAACAAATTTGCCCGGTTGATCCGTCTGCCCGCGCGAGTCGGGCAACACGATGTGAGCCAGACCGCCGATGCATTGTGATTGATCATAAAATGCCAACCCGACGCAGGAACCCAACAGGGTCCTTAGCGGATCACCGTCTCTGGCGACTGACATCTCGCCCATGCGAATGGATGGTATAACGATCTGTTGCCCACGATTCACGGATCAACCTTCTCCGTCCGGGGCGCAGCCACTGGTAAATATCGTGACAATGTTAATAGTGATCGCGGGTCCGGTACAAACAACATGGTCCAGCAAGAGCTTGCGCCGTCTATCTCGAACTGCGTATTGGCCATAATGATTTGGTCACTCGTTGAGGCCTGATCCATCACTACGAACTGCAATACGCTCTCGGCATAATCGCGGCAGAATTGCGGAGGCGAAGGCAGCAGTCCGTCCGCGCCCGTTTCAGAGACGTGGTCCCATAACGAGTTCAGAAAGGCGCAACTCAAAATGTTGGCAGTTTCCAGCGCTGCTGAAGTCGCCAATTCCGTCCACGACGTATGAGTGCCGACGGCGACGTTCTCCACGAGGTCCGCAAGGGCCAATCCGCTGGAATCGTCGAATGCCAGAATCAGGTAACCATTCAGCGCGCCGCTCATTCTGGAACAACAACAGCAAACGGGCTCATCATGCGAGTTGGTTTCGTTCGACAGGACTCCGGTTGCCGCGTTGAGCGATAGTTGCTGGAGCGAGTCGATTTCCACTACCGAAGGTTTGCCCAGCCAGGTGGCAAGGGCACGGGAGGCTGCCAGTGAGCCATCATGCAATGCCGATTGCAACGCGGCCAACTGTGCTGGGTCCAGATTCGCAGGTTTGGGATGCATTAACGTAGTGAATCCCCTGGATGTTTCTTCGAAGGTCGTCTGGCCATAGTGACAAAGCTCGCGACGTCCAGCATTAATGACACACTGCCGTCACCCAGCACACTTGCGCCGGAAAGTCCTCTTACCGACCTGAAGTTATCAGATAACGACTTGATCACAATATCCTGACTGCCCAGAAGTTCCTCAACACGCAATCCGATCGCGGTTTCGCCGGATTGCAAGATGACGACATCGATACTGTCGCGATCGGAATCTGCCCGCCCGGCTAATTCACGCGTCGCTTCCCCTGACGATTGCCATTGAAATACCTCTTTAACATCCATCAGTGGCAGATATTCACCGCGAATTTTGAATGTTCGGTTGCCGAGCACCGCGACTACATCCTCTCGATCGATCGATACGATTTCCCGCACGTCATCGACGGGAATCGAAAAAATTTCGTCGTTTAGCCGTACCAGCAGGCAATGAATAATGGCCAGAGTCAATGGCAAGCGAATCGTAAATGTAGTCCCCTGCCCCTGGCTGGATTTTACATCGATGGTGCCGTTGAGCTGATTGATGCGCGTGCGAACCGCGTCCATGCCAACGCCTCGCCCGGATACGTCGGTTACCTTGTGTGCTGTACTGAAGCCAGGATGCCAGATGTATTCCAGCGCCTCGGCATCGGTCAGCTCAGTAGCTGAATCCAGCACGCCATTATCGACGAGCCTGGACTTGATCTTCTCCGAATTAATACCTCGTCCGTCGTCGGTGATCTCGATGTGTACGCTGTTGCCACGATGACGGGCGCTGAGCACAACTCTTCCGGTTTCCGGCTTGCCCAGTGCTGTGCGATCGTCTGGCAACTCCAGCCCGTGGTCGATTGAATTGCGAACCAGGTGAACAAGAGGTTCGCCGAGCGCATCAATCATGCGTTTGTCCAGTTCGGTCTTTTCGCCCTCAATGACCAGTTGAACCTGCTTGCCAGACTCCAGCGAGAAATCACGCACCAGGCGTCGAAAGCGGGTAAACAACGGACTGACCTGCACCATGCGTGCATCCAGCACGCCACGTTGCATACCGTTGGAAACTCGTGACAGTTGATCAATGGCCTCGCCCATCTGTGCGAAACACTGTCGGCCGTTTTCCCATAACGCGGCCTGCTGATCGACCAGTTCAAGGCCCTTCCTGAGGCGGTCAATATCGCCGACCAGTTGCTTACGTTCGACTTCGCCGTTTTCCAGCTCTCTAATGGTGCGACGCAAATCCTCGCCGAGCTGGCGGACGCTATTTAGCAGATTGGTCTTGTTCCAGGCCGGATCCA
>JBPCVB010000251.1:0-2780 GCA_051010855.1 Pirellulaceae bacterium
CCTGCTCATCAATCGAAATCTCGCCGACACGCGCAAGACCGATCTTGCCAATTCCATCGTGGAAAACCTGTTCAGTGCCGACATTGACAATGTTCCCGAGATCATTCGTGATGTTGGTGAATTTCGCAGAGACTCGGATCCACGGGTTGATCAACGTTTGTTGGCAGAGTTTGAGCGGGCCAGCTATGATTCCTCAAACAAGCTGCGTGCAGCAATGGCCCTGTTGCCCGTTCAGGATCAACATTGTGAGTTCCTTTGTGGACGCCTGCTCGATTGTCGGCTTGAAGAGCTGGCGGTGATACGCGATACGTTGCTACCGCACCGGCAAACGATCACTGCACGACTGTGGGAGACCTTTCGCGATGAAGACCTGACCAGGCGTGACAAACGGTTCCGCGCTGGACTCACACTTGCCAATTACGCCCCTGACGACGATCAATGGAACGGTGAGGACGCAGCCTTTCTTACCGGCCAGCTTTTGAGTCACCCCGTCGAGGAGCAGCCGGTGATTCGCCAGTTCCTGTTCACCATCAAGGAAAAATTGTATCCGGATCTTCAAGTCGCCTTTCAGAATCCTGAGGCCAGGGAGCGCGAGGCAATGGGATCAGCGATTGCATTTGCCAGTTTCGCGGTCGATGATCCGGTGCGTATCGCGCAGTTGAGCAGCGAAGCCTCGGCCAACCAGTTCCATTGCCTGTTTCCAGTCCTCGAGAAATCTTCCGATTCGGGCGTCCGCAAGGCGCTGAGCCGGATCGTGACGCTACTGCCGCAGTCCGATTTGACGCAGCCAGCGCGAATTGCCATGGGGCGTCGCCGCGCCGGCGCCGCCATTACCTTGCTGCGTCTGGGTTTCATCGAAGATTGCCTGCAAGTCTTTGAGTTTTCCGACGATCCTGAATCCCTGACTCAATTTGTACATAGATGCCGCGAACGTGACGTTACGCCGGACGAACTTATGCAATGCCTGCAGCTGGCGGCTGATGATCGGCAAAATCAGACTGCGCCGCTTCGGCATTCTGGCGACAGGTCACTTTACGGTTTGCTCCTTGCGCTGGGTGAGTTCGCGCTGGACGAAATTCCCCCTGCCATGCGTCAGCGATTGACCTCTCAACTGATTGACTGGTACGCCCATGATGAAAGCTCCACAATTCATGGTGTCACCGGTTGGTTGCTGAGACGCTGGGGCCTGCACGATGATGCCAGCCGAATCGATGAGACACCCGTAGCGATGACACCTGGCCAGGAGTGGTTCGTGTTGAAGGTCGATGCTCCCACAAACAGTCAGCTGTCCGGGCATGAGTCACAGCAGCAATCGTTATTTCTTACCTTCATCGTGTTTGCATCTGGGCAATACGACATTGGCTCTCCTGACGATGAGGAAGGTCGCCAGAACGACGAACCGTTGCAAAAAGTTCGTATCAATCGCCCCTTTGCCGTATTGGACCGGGAGATCACCCGATCGGAGTTTCTTGCATTGGGTGGTCAGGATTTGCCGGTCGATACGTGGAGTTCCCCCGATGGCAGCAACCCAATGGTTGGCCCCGCGTGGTATGAAGCGGTGATCTTTTGCCGCGTTTTGACCCGACAATTCGGACTGAAAGAGGACGATCAGGCCTATGTTGATCCGGCGAGTTTGCCAGAGGATGAGTTTCCACGAGAAACGGACGAA
Source organism: Pirellulaceae bacterium (assembly GCA_051010855.1). GTDB lineage: Bacteria > Planctomycetota > Planctomycetia > Pirellulales > Pirellulaceae > CAJQPP01. Next base: position 1,670 of record JBPCVB010000251.1, read on the forward strand.
TCGTTTAACCGGTTTCCCCTGAACTGGCCCATCAATGTCGATCTCCCCGGCTTTCGGATTCCGACCGAAGCCGAATGGGAAATAGCCTGTCGTGGCGGCATGCGATCGATGTACGGGTTTGGAAGCGACCAGAGCCTGTTGCATCATTACGGCTGGTTTCTGGACAACGCCAGTCGGCAAGCACACGCTCCGTACGCATTGCGACCCAATTTTCGCGGCCTTTTCGATATGCATGGCAACGTATGGGAGTGGTGCCATGACTGGGATGGCGCGGCACGCGAGCCCAGTGTCGAAAACCCTGTGGGCGCTGCGACGGGTTCTTCCCGACTATTGCGAGGTGGCAGCTGGTACTTTGAACGATCACACGGCCGTTCGGCAAATCGATACGTCGACGACCCGGCGTTGCGGTATTCCGATCGGGGCTTTCGCGTCGCATTTACCTTGCCAGCCAATTATTCTCGATCGCCCAGTCTGGCTCCGAAAGACCAATAGCGGTCCGGGGTTATCATGGCGCACAAAAAAACGCGTCACTCAGCTGAGTGACGCGTTGGATTATTCAATTGTCAGTTGTTGACTACCAGCAGCCGCAACCGCAGCCGCCGAAGCGACGACGGACGACAACACGGGTCGTGCAGCAACCGCCGCAGCCACCGCCGTAGCAACCGCCGCCACAGCAACCGCCACCGTAGCCGCCGCCACCGTAGCAACCGCCACCGCAACCACCGCCGTAGCCGCCACCGTAGGCAACACCGCCACCGACAACGCCGCCGCTAATCACACCACCCGTGGCAGCACCGGAATAATTCGGTACGCATACGGGAACCTGGATTTGCTTGGGCACCTGACGGCAAACAGTTACCGGCACCTGCTCCTGTACCTGGAAAGGCACCTGAACGGTGTAGGTTTGCGTTTGGGTTACAGGCTCGGTTGTGTAAGTCGTGACGTTGAACGTCTCGGTCTTGGTTTCGGGAACCATGGTGGTTACCGGAACTTCGCGAGTCTGCGTTTCCTGACGGCACTTGTTAACCGTAACGGTACGGGAACGAGTCTGGTTTTCGATCGTGGTGACCGGAACCATACGCGTTTGCGTTTCCTGACGGTACTTGGTGAC
>JBPCVB010000252.1:0-5722 GCA_051010855.1 Pirellulaceae bacterium
CTGCAAGGCGTGATTAACCGGTAGTATGCGTTGCACGTTGAAATATCTGCCCCAGACTTTCTGAATGTAGTCATTGGAGTGGAAGACCTGCGAACGATAGGGTCCGAATTCTGACATCCGATAAATCGACCGCGTATTGGGCAACGGCCCCTGAAGATTGTCGGCGGTTTCCGGATCGATATTGATCATGGATTGCACGAGCCGGTTATCGGAATCACCAACCCGTTCACGCAGGCTGGCCCACGTATCTTCATTGTGGATCGTAATAAACGCAAAACCCTGCGGATGCAAAATCCTGGCGAGCTCAGCCAGCCAACTCGACTCGAACGCATCAATATGTGTAAACACCGAGTAGGCACTGATCAGATCAACGGAAGCATCGCGAATCGGCAGCGAAGGCAAACTTGTGTTGGCAATCGGCTTGACCTTGTCAGGCAAAAACTCCGTCATCCAGCGGACATGCCGGGCGTTGATGTCAGCTCCCCAGATTTCGGCGATGTTCGCTTGCGCGCAAAAGTGCCGGATCACCCGCCCCGATGCACAGCCAAGATCCAGGTACGAATTGATCGTCGTGCCACGTCGCCCCGCCGCATTGGTCAGCTTCAGAAAATCCAGCAGACCTGAAAGCCAGTAATTGCCGGGATAGTCGGGTTCAAAACCCTCGCGATCCGCGAGGCAGGGCAAAGGGAATGTGTCGCGCTCGAGATACTCGTCCAGCGATTTCACACCCGCCAGTTTGGCAACCGTCTCGTACAACTCTGACGAGAAGGATTCTGAATCAAGATCAACTGGACGCGGCAGGTTTTCAAACGGCCCGTCGTCGAGCGCGTTTTTGGAAATGTCATCTTCCCACGCTCTCGGCCTCTCGATGCCGGGCGGATCATGTTCAGGTATCGGCCGCGAATCGGCGCGTCGCACAATCGGTGTCGTGTCCTTGCCAGTAGATGGATTGGAGTGCGGAGCGTTCTGCTTGCCGGACGATTTGTCTGATTCGGAAACCATATGTGACCACCAGCCGTGTTGACTATTCGTCCAGCAGCTCTTCAATGATCGCCTCGAACTGCTCGCGTAGTTTCCGATGCGCTTCGCCAGTTGCCGGGCCTGAAAAGCCGGTATAAATCGCTTTCACGTGGCCGCCTGCGTCCAGAAAGATCATCGTGGGATAAGACCGAACGCGGTCGAGCACCTGCAATTGCTCGGTCGCCTCACCTTTGTCTGAGGTTCCGGCAATCAACATCGGATACGCGGTGTCGTTGCGGTCGGCGAATCTACGCACTTGTGCCACGTCCGTCTCGAAATCTCCTGTCAATTCAAATGCCAGCCCGGTAATCGACAGACCCCGGTCACCATATTTCTCATGCAGTTCCGACAGGTAAACGCCAGCATCATGGCAATTGGGACACCAACTGCCAAACACTTCGATGATTCGGCACTTGCCTGCAAACCGCTCATCATCCAGGGCGACCACATTGCCATCCAGATCCGGGAAACGCAGTTCCGACAGCGCGACCTTGTCAGTCCACACCGTTTGGGTAAACGCGTCGGGCAGGGTTGCCTCCGCGTCCAACCGGGCCGTCCATTGGGTCTCGTACCAGTTACCCGATTTGAAAGTGCCTGTTAGCGAGCCGTCGCTGCCCACGTCAGCACGAAACAGGAATGCATGGGCGCCATCGAAACAGGAAAGTTGCAGCCGTCCGTCCCGTACTCCACCCGCCAGATACCGATAATCGCCGGTCGTGGTGAGAAACGTACCCAGCACCTGGTTCGAGCCTTCTGCTTTTTCAAATACGCCGACTGCCGGATCCTCGCTATCGGCAAAATGAACCGACCAGCGACCGACAAATTTGGACGGATCTTCCCACGGCTGTTCTGTCGGTCGGCTACCAATGACCGGGACGACTGCGTCATTGTCCTTGCCACGTCGCTTTGTCCATTCGCCCGAAAGTGTGTCGGTTACCGGATCCCACCACACGACGACCTTTGACGCGTAATGAAAAGCATGGAGCTCGAGTCGAGTGTCCTTGTAAGAGATATCGGGCATTTCAATCCGCTCTTCGCCATTAATGAGAAACCATGGCGAACTGTGAGCGACCTGCACCCCAAAATCCAGCCAGTCGGGTTGTTCCTCACTGCCCACATTCAACGACATGGTCCAGTCGCCCCAAAACCATTCCTGTTCAGTTTCCTCCTGCGCGCTGCAGCTGGCAAACGTGGCGGCAACGATAACCAGCGCAAAAATTGTCTTGTTACGAAACATGGGCGTGCCGTTGGTTGGGTCCATTTCGTTCATTACATCGGTTGCGCGGTGAATTGGCAAGCGCCGGTCGAAACTCTGGTGAGTTCCGCTACGCATCGGCCAAAGCTGGCGAAGCGCGCGGTGCATTGGCAGCACCGGTCTAACCGGTTACCAAATGTGCTTTTTGACTGGCCACGCGAAATGCGGCGATGGAGCCGCTATTGAACTCGATAAAGTCGTTTTCGACGCCGTCCGAAAAAATCACGCCGTTGCCATCCATTTGCGAGCCCACCACCAGCTCTTCAGCCGAATCCAGAAAACCGCCCACCAGTTCCGCGGAACTGTGCCGGCTGATAAACGGTTCACGTACCGCCCAAATCAACTTGTCATCGCCCCATTGAACAGTGGGACGTTCGTATCGTTCGCCGACGCCGACCATGCGTCCGATACGCTCGGCCATGTTGAACAGGCTGGACATCCAGCCGGTGGACCCCGCGCCAGTGGAAACGATCAGGCCGCTCGAAGATTGTGACTCCGTTTGCAAATTCAGTTCGAGCGTGTACCTCGCCGACGTATGACTCTTGCATCCCAAAAAGAAATCGTTGAAGGCCAGCATGCGTTGTCCATCGTTGGTCGTGACCTCGGCCAAAGTCACTTCGCGGGTTCTGGCCTTTCGATCAATCGCCTTGCGTATGATCGATCTTGCTTCGCCCAGCTGAAACGGCAACAGAATTCCGTCATTCCGTTGCGGGTCAGGGTTGATACCGATGATCGGCACGTCGCCTACGTATTTGGCGACGTTGGCCACCAACCCGTCCTGGCCAAACACGACCACGACCATGCAACGCTGAAAATCAAAATTGGGAATGAAATCCCGATCGACCTCGCGAATGGGAATGCCAATATCAATGTCCAGCAGAAGTTGCTTCAGGGAGTTTTGATAGACCGAGTCTTCTTCGCGTAACTCGTCATCATCCGAGAGCTTGTCTGCGGCCTCGGCAAGCATCAAATCGAACACCTCGGTTTGCATGTCCTCGGCATTCAGCATCTTTCTCGACCGCTTTGACTTCAGCCGCGCCAGTTCGTGCGAGGCTGCTTGCTGCATTCGGAAATCGACATTGGCGGCTGTTACCCAGCGATCCTTGAGGTTTTCCAGTCTTGTGTCGCGTGTCACCACCGCGATGATGGGAATTGCCTTGTACATGCCTGGATTCGCTACTCCTGATCCGTGTCATGCGACGTTAACAGTGTATTGAGCAAGTCGGGTGACATGTTCAATGTCCCGATTTTGTCAGCGTTGTCGGCGAGGTCACGAAAGGCCAGAGCAATCATCTCCTGGGCGTTTATGCCGCCAGGCGAAGCTGCCAACAAGGTCTTCCAGTCGACGTCCTTCATGGGCTCCAGCATCGCACGCAGGGCATCGGCGCGAGCGGCCGCTTCCTTGCGTTCGTTTTGTACCTTTTGGTCCACCAGTTCCGTGCGTTGCTGCTCGACGGCAATGTCCGCTCGCAATTGCATTTCGCGTACTTCGCGTTTCTTCTCCTCCACCTTGATCTCGGTTTGCAGCTCGTTTTCCTTGATTTGGCGTTCCAGCTCGATCGCGTTGTTTCGACGCGTGTGGACGGCCTCATCCGCTTGTTGCAGCAATTGCTCGCGGGCATCGGCCTGCAATGCCTTGGTCATCTCCGGTGTGGCCTTGATGGACAGAATCGACATGCCGATGATTTCCACGCCAAGCATGGCGACCGCCGGTGATTCCTTGAGCGCCGTTTCACACGTCGCAGCAAGTTCATCGCTTTTAGTCAACAAATCACCCAGCCGATGACGTTGCGTGAAGGCGCGAGCCGAAATCTGGGCCGCATAAATCAGTCGGTCATCCAGCTTGGCAGGATCATTGCTGTCGTACTGGCCACTGCGATCCACGCTGTAGTCCAGCAAGTTGGCGAGGCTTTCGGGATTCACAACTCGATAGGTGATATCGCCCTGAATCGTAGCCTCCTGAAAATCCGCGGTAACTTCATTAAACACGAACGGTACACCGACACTGGCCAGAGGAACCTGCACAACAACACTGGAGGGCGCGAAATAGAAGAACGACAGGCCGGCGCCCTGCCGAACCAACTTGCCGTTTTTGTACTGCATGATGTGCGTTGTCGGTGTCGCCTTTAAGTACCGAAATCCCAGCATGGTGTACCCCTGAGGAAGAATCGAGATGTCCATCTAAAGGACATGTCCAAGAGTAGTCGGGTTCGACAGGGAATTCAAATTTCCCTTTTCCCAACAAAAAAGCCCCTGCGATTTCACAGGGGCTTATTCGTTTTTTTGAGGAGGACTCTTTTATTCGTCAGTGTCCTGAATCTTGACCGAATACAGACGAGTCCTGTCAGTAATGTACATGTTCCCGTTGGCAATCGTTGGCGTGCTGTAGATCGACGAATTATTAATCGTATCGATAACCTTCATCACGTTGACGTCGGCAGGGTTGGCCTCCAGTACAACCAACGAACCATCTTCAGTGCCAATGAACATCTTGCCATCGGCAACCATGGGCGATCCCCATACACCCGAGAACAAGTCGTGTTCCCAGTGCCTTTCGCCGGATTCGTAGTCGATACAGTGTACAAATCCACTGAGGTCTGCCGCGAAGACCATGCCGTCGGCAATCGCCACGGTCGACATGGTACGACGAAAGATCGAGCGACCTTCGCGGCCCGTGACTTCGCCGGTATCGTCGCTTCCACCGTAGTGCCAAATCACGCCGGAATCCGGATTCGCTTCACCGACTTCGCCGATCTCACCGATTTCCGGACTGATGTCGCCCGTCTTGGTGCAATCGATTCGCCACAAGTGGCCTACACCCTCACCATGTTCCGGGTCCTGACCAACCGCGATAAGGAGACTGTTGTCCTTGAATACGCCCGTGGCAATCACAGCATTACGCGAGCCGGCACCACCCAGTTCCCACAGTGAATCCTTGGGGTTCATGTCGAACTTCCAGATCTCTTCGCCCGTCTTGGCGTCCAGAGCGTATAACCAGCCGTCGCCGCCAGGGAAATAGATTTGCGCTTGTCCATTAACCAAACCCATCGTGGGTGAGCCCCATTGGCCATGCAGAACCTGGTCAAACGGTGCGTTGCTTTCCCAAACCACTTCGCCTGATTCCTTGTTGACGGCAAGGAAGCTTGGAGCGCGAGGTGAAGGCAATTCCAGATGCGCTTCGTCGACGCCGTTGGATGTCAGAACGTAGACCATATCTTCATACACCAGTGGAGAACTGGTGGCCAGGTTATGTGGAAACACACCCAGCTCGTTAATCATGTCGAGGTTCCAGATAATATCAGCGTCCTGCATCTCCTGATCGACTTCGTCGGTCAAGCCGTCGTTGCCATCGGCGAATCCGCTGATATCAACGCACATCAGCTCGCAGCGGTTGGTGACCACCCACAGTCGCCCGTCGCTGCCGTCCTCGGTCAGTTCGATGGTCGG